>JAEXJH010000266.1 GCA_023445955.1 Pseudomonadota bacterium | reverse complement strand
GCATAGGCCACGCTGCCCCCTCACTCGGCTTTGCCGACAGCTCCCCCAAAGGGGGAGCAGATCCCCTGTCGGCCCTACTCCACCGTCACCGACTTCGCCAGGTTCCGCGGCTGGTCGACGTCCGCGCCCTTCACCACCGCCACGTGGTAGGCCAGCAGTTGGATCGGGGCCGACATCACCAGGGCCGAGACCAGCGGGTCGCTGGCCGGGGCGGTGACGACCACGCGGGCGCCGGCCGGCGCGTGCTTGGCGCCTTCGGGGTCGGTGATGAACACCACCTCGCCGCCGCGCGCCATGACCTCGCTCATGTTCGAGGCCGACTTCTCGAACCAGCTGTCGAACGGCGCCAGGATGATGATCGGCACCTGGTCGTCCACCAGCGCGATCGGACCGTGCTTCAGCTCGCCGGCGGCATAGCCCTCGGCGTGGATGTAGCTGATCTCCTTCAGCTTCAGCGCGCCTTCCAGGGCCAGGGCCGACATCGGGCCGCGCCCCAGGAAGAGGACGTCGCGGGCCTTGGCGATATCGGCGGCGATGTCCTTGATGGCGTCTTCCAGGCCGATCGCCTCGGCGATCAGGCGCGGCGCCTCCAGCATCACCTTGACCAGGCGCTCTTCCTCGGCCGCGTCGATCGTCCCGCGCGCCTTCGCGGCGGCGACGGCCAGGGCGATCATGACGCTGACCTGGGCGGTGAAGGCCTTGGTCGAGGCCACGCCGATCTCGGGACCGCAGTGGATCGGCAGGACGACGTCGACCTCGCGGGCCATGGTCGATTCCTGGGCGTTGACGACCACCGCGCTGCGCATGCCCTTGGCCTGGCAATAGCGCAGGGCCGCCAGGGTGTCGGCCGTCTCGCCCGACTGCGACATGGCGATGACCAGCGAGCCCGGCCGCAGGGCCGGCTGGCGGTAGCGGAACTCCGAAGCGATCTCGACGTCGACCGGCAGGTCGGCCAGCTGCTCGATCAGGTACTTGCCGATCACGCCGGCGATGTAGGAGGTGCCGCAGGCGACGATCTGGATGCGCTCCAGCTCGGCCAGACCCAGGCCCTCGGGCATGGCGGTGCGGTTGCCGATCGTGTCGACATAGGCGGCCAGGGTGCGCTGGCAGCCCTCCGGCTGGTCATGGATCTCCTTCTCCATGAAGTGCCGGTAGTTGCCCTTCTCCATCAGCACGGCCGAGGCCGGGACCACCTTGATCGGACGGTCGGCCGCCGCGCCCGTCTGGTCGAAGATCCGCGCGCCCGTGTGGTCGACGATCGCGTGGTCGCCGTCCTGCAGATAGGCGATGCGGTTGGTGAACGGGCCGAGCGCCAGGCCGTCGGAGCCGACGAACATCTCGCCGTCGCCATAGCCCACGGCCAGGGGCGGACCGTTGCGGGCCGCCAGGATGGTCTCGTCCTCGCCGCCGACTAGGATGCACAGGGCGAAGGCCCCGCGCAGGCGCTTCAGCGTCGCCTGGAAGGCGTCCAGCGGCGCCAGGCCCTTGGCCAGCTCGGCGTCCAGAAGGTGGGCGACCACCTCTGTGTCGGTGTCGCTCTGGAACTCGCGGCCGGCGGCGATCAGCTCGGCCTTCAGCTCGGCGAAGTTCTCGATGATGCCGTTGTGGACCACGGCGACGCGCCCGACGATGTGCGGGTGGGCGTTGCGCAGGGTCGGGGCGCCGTGGGTGGCCCAGCGGGTGTGGCCGATGCCGGTGGTGGCGACCAGCGGCTCCTGGACCAGGACGGCCTCCAGTTCGCGCAGCTTGCCGGGGGCGCGGCGGCGTTCCAGCTTGCCGTTCACCTGGGCCGCCACACCGGCCGAATCGTAGCCGCGGTATTCGAGTCGCTTGAGGCTCTCGATCAGACGGTCGGCGACGGGCTGATTTCCGACGATGCCGATAATGCCGCACATGGGCCATGATCCCTTGTAGAACGCGTCGACAGGATTATCCCTTTAGACGCGATGATCTGCGTGAGGCGCCTTTAGCACCGGCTAAAGACCACCTCTCGTAAATCTGCATTTCGGATCGTTTCGCGTCCGAAGCACGGCCCACAAGAGACGACAAAAAGACCATGAGCAAGCGCGCCTATTTCGGCACCGACGGCATCCGGGGCCAAGCCAACAAGCACCCCATGACCGCCGAGGTCGCCCTGCGCGTCGGCCTCGCCGCCGGCAAGCTGTTCCGCTCGCAGGACGAGCGCCGCCACCTGGTGGTGATCGGCAAGGACACCCGCCTGTCGGGCTACATGATCGAGCCCGCCCTGGTGGCCGGCCTGACCAGCGTCGGCATGGACGTGCGCCTGTTCGGCCCGCTGCCGACGCCGGCCGTGGCCATGATGACCCGCTCGATGCGCGCCGACCTCGGGATCATGATCTCGGCCAGCCACAACAACTTCGCCGACAACGGCATCAAGCTGTTCGGCCCCGACGGCTACAAGCTCTCCGACGAACAGGAACTGAAGATCGAGGCCCTGATGGACGAGGGGCTGCAGGAGGGTCTGGCCGCCCCGCGTGAGCTGGGCCGCGTCAAGCGCATTGACGACGCCCAGGCCCGCTATGTCGAGATCGTCAAGGCGACCTTCCCGCGCCACCTGAACCTGTCGGGCCTGCGCGTCGTCATCGATTGCGCCAACGGCGCGGCCTACAAGGTCGCCCCGACCGCTCTGTACGAGCTGGGGGCCGAGGTCATCGCGCTGGGCGACAATCCCGACGGCACCAACATCAACGAGGAGTGCGGCTCGACCCATCCCGAGGCCATGGCCAAGATGGTCCGCGAGTACCGCGCCGACATCGGCATCGCCCTGGACGGCGACGCCGACCGCCTGGTGATCTGCGACGAGAAGGGCGTGGTGGTCGACGGCGACCAGATCATGGCCATCATCGCCTCGCACCTGGCCAGCACCGGGACCCTGAAGGGCGGCGGCGTCGTGGCCACCGTGATGTCGAACCTGGGCCTCGAGCGCCAGCTGAACGGCCTGGGCCTCTCCCTGGAGCGCACCGCGGTCGGCGACCGCTACGTCATGCAGCGCATGCGCGAGGGCGGCTTCAACCTGGGCGGCGAGCAGTCGGGCCACCTGATCCTGTCGGACCTCTCCACCACCGGCGACGGCCTGATCGCCGCCCTGCAGGTGCTGGCGGTGATGATCCAGACCGGCAAGCCGATGAGCCTCCTGGGCCGCCAGTTCGAGCCGGTGCCGCAGCTGCTGGAAAACGTCCGCTTCGCCGGCGGCAAGCCGCTGGAGGCCAAGGCGGTCAAGGAGGCCATCGCCGACGGCGAGAGCCAGCTGAACGGCGCCGGCCGCATCGTCGTGCGCGCCTCCGGCACCGAACCGCTGATCCGCATCATGGCCGAGGGCGACGACCCGGCCCTGGTGAAGAAGGTGGTGAAGTCGATCGTCAGCGCGGTGAAGGCGGCTTAAGCCCCCACCTTCGGGGCCTTCATCCGCCGCTTGTTGACGTGGTGGCTAGGGGCCTCGGCCTTGATCTCCTCGGGGTACTCGCCCTTGAAGTAGAAGCGCTGCCAGGCCTCCTTGGTGGCCTCCGGGTCGCGCTTGAAGATCAGGGCGTTGAACTCGCTCCGCTTCTCGGCCCAGACATCGTACTGGCGGCGCAGGTCGGGGTTGGAGTTCATCGAGCGGATCACCGGCTGGAAGGCCTCCATCGGCTTGTCCTGGATCGGCATGATGAAGCAGAAGGTCTCGCCCTTCTCGAACCGCACCGTGCCGGGGCGGGTGAAGATCCAGTTCATCGTGAAGGGGAACGGCAGCCAGTCGGTCTCGATCACCCCCGCCAGCGGCTGGATGCCGTCCTTGACGTGGTTGGGCGGGCCCATGGCCATCAGCGACCAGCCCGGCGGCGTGCGGAAGAGATAGCCGGTGTGGAAGGTCACCACGCCCCGCGTGAAGTGCGTCTTCACGAAGTCGGTGAAGCCCGGATACGGATGGTCGGGCTGGAACTTGATGCACTCCTGGTGCGCCCCGCCGTCCCAGGTCATCGAGAAGCCGACCGGGCAGATGATGTCCCAGCCGGTGGTGTTGGCCATGGTCAGCGGCAGGCAGCGATAGGGATGGCGGTCGGCGAAGTGATCCATCCACGCCCGCTGCGGGCGCCCCGGCACGATCTCCGGCGGACGGTTCTCGGTGGGATAGCACTCCAGTTCCATGCCGGTCCTTATTGGTTTTCCTGCCCGGACTCAGGTCTAGGCTGAGGGCCTCCGGCCGTCTAGTAGAGCCGCATGAAGACCAGAGCCGCCCTGTTCGCCTTCTTCGACGCTCACGGCGTCGCTCACACCACGCTGGACCATCCGCCGGTGTTCCGCGTCGAGGAGGGATTGGAGATCAAGGCGGCCCTGCCGGGCGGCCATACCAAGAACCTGTTCCTCAAGGACGCCAAGGGCCAGCTATGGCTGATCTCGGCCCTGGGCGAGACGACCATCGACCTGAAGAAGCTGCACCACGTGATCGGCTCGGGCCGGCTTTCGTTCGGCCCGCAGGAGATGATGGTCCAGACCCTGGGCGTGACCCCGGGCTCGGTGACGGCCTTCGGCCTGATCAACGACGCCGATCGGCAGGTGCGCTTCGTGCTCGACAAGGCGTTGGCCGACAGCGACCCGGTCAACTTCCACCCGCTGGGCAACGACGCCACCACGGCGGTGTCCCAGGCCGATTTCCGCAAGTTCCTGGCCGCGCTGGGGATCACGCCGATGATCGTGGATTTCGATGCGATGGAAGTGGTCTGAGCCTTCGCCTCAGACGCGAACAGGACATTGCGCACCGCTTCTCGAAGGACCATCTTGCGCCTTCGAGCGTTCCCTACCTTGAGTACACGAGAGACCCGATGTCCCTGATCGGCGAAAAGCCCGCTGCGCCCGCTCACTCCACGCCGAGTATGGGCGACCACATCAAGGACGGCACCGACGCCAGCTTCATGGCCGACGTGATCGAGGCCTCCAAGACCCAGCCCGTCATCGTCGACTTCTGGGCCACCTGGTGCGGCCCGTGCCGCCAGCTGACCCCGGCCCTGGAAAAGACCGTCGCCGCCGCCAATGGCGCGGTGAAGCTGGCCAAGATCGACGTCGACGCCAATCCGGGCTTCGCCGGCCAGCTGCGCGTGCAGTCGATCCCGACCGTCTACGCCTTTGTCGATGGTCGCCCGGTCGACGCCTTCCAGGGCGCGCTGCCCGAGAGCCAGGTCCGCGCCTTCGTCGAGAAGCTGGCCGGAGCCGAAGGCGCCAGCGCCATCGAGGAGCTGGTCGCCCTGGGCAAGGAATCGCTGGAGATCGGCGATGTCGGCGGCGCGGCCCAGGCCTTCGCCCAGGCCCTGAACACCGACCCGACCAACATCAAGGCCCTGGGCGGCATGGCCCGCGCCTATCTGATGGGCGGCGACCTGGAGGGCGCGGCCGAGGTGGTCGCCATGGCTCCCGCCGACGCCAAGGATCCCGACCTGGACGCCGCCCGCGCCGCGCTGGCGCTGGCCGAAGACGCGCCGTCGGAAACCGCCGCCTTCGAAAAGCGCCTGGCCGCCAACGCCGACGATCACGAGGCCCGCCTGGAACTGGCCAAGGCCCTGGCCGGGACCGGACGCCTGCAAGAGGCCGCCGACCATCTTCTGACCATCATAGAGCGCGATCGTGCGTGGAACGACGACGCGGCGCGCAAGCAGTTGATGACCGTGTTCGAGGCCGCCGGACCCACGTCCGAAGTGGCCAAGCGGGGCCGGCGGCGACTGTCTTCGATCCTGTTCAGCTAGAGAAAAAGGGAGCGCTGAATGCCGGCGGCCTACCGAAAGCTTGGCGACCTGCCTTTGGTGATCCCCGTGTTCCCGCTGGACGGCGTGCTGCTGCTGCCCGGCGGCCAGCTGCCGCTGAACATCTTCGAGCCCCGCTACCTGAACATGCTGGACGACGCCATGTCGGGCGAGCGGATCATCGGCATGATCCAGACCCGCCCGCATCCGGGCGCCGACGAGCAGCGCCCGTCGCTGGCTCCCGTCGGCTGCGCCGGCCGGGTGACCAGCTTCGCCGAGACCAGCGACGGCCGCTACCTGATCACCCTGACCGGCGTCTGCCGCTTCAGGGCCGGCGACGAGCTGCCGGTGCGCACGCCCTATCGCCAGGTCCGCGCCGACTTCGCGCCCTTTGAGCCCGACCTGCGCGAGGACGCGGCGGTCGGCGAACGGACCGCGCCCGACATCGACCGGCTGCTGACCGCCCTGCGCCGCTATCTCGACCACCGCGGCCTGGCCATCGACTGGGGCGACGCCGAGAGCGCCCCGTCGGACGCCCTGATCAACAGTCTGGCCATGGCCCTGCCGTTCGACCCGATGGAAAAGCAGGCCCTGCTGGAAGCCGAGACCATCTTCGAACGCAAGGCGACCCTGACCGCGCTGCTGGAGATCGACGCGGCCGCCGGGGACGATGACGAACCGCATTCGATCCAGTAGAGAGGCGTCATGACCCAAGACGCTCCCGCTCAGATGATCGATGTCGACCCGCGCCTGCTGGAAGTGCTGGTGTGCCCCGTGACCCGTGGCCCGCTGGAATACGACCGCGCCAAGGGCGAACTGATCAGCCGCTCGGCCAAGCTGGCCTATCCGATCCGCGACGGCGTGCCGATCATGCTGCCGGAAGAGGCGCGGGAGCTGAGCGAGTAAGGCCGCACAGGCCCCCACCTGACCTCGCTCTGCGAGGTCTGTCCGCCCCCAAACGGGGCGGAGATC
>JAEXJH010000265.1 GCA_023445955.1 Pseudomonadota bacterium | reverse complement strand
GGCGTCGCGGGGCCGTCATGGCGCGGCCGGGGGGCCCGACATGCGACTGCGCGCGCTTTCGTCCGTGATGATCCTCGGCGGCGCGCTCGTCGCCCTGCTGGCCTGCCAGCAGCAGCCCAAGGCCCCGCCCGGCGCCCAGCTGGCCTGGGCCTATCCCAAGGGTCCGCAAGCGCCGCTGCCGCCCTACCCTGCCGGTGAGCTGCATGTTCCGGGCAGCATCGTGACCTATACCGGCGAGGCGCTGAACAAGGGCGCCGGCCCGCCCGACTGGTTCCCGCAAAGCCATCCGCCCGCGCCGCAGAGCGTGGCCAAGGGCCGCGACGGCGTCCTAGCCTGCGCCGAGTGCCACCGGATCGGCGGCGACGGCTATATCGGCACGGCGGACCTCGCAGGCCTGAAGGCCGAGTACATCGTCCAGCAGGTTCAGGAATTCCGCTCGGGCCGCCGCCATTCGTGGGAGGCGGGCCGACCGGCGACGGGAGAGATGATCAACATCGCCCGCAAGGTCACCGACACCGACCTCCAGGCCGCGGCCGACTACTACGCCGCCCTGCCCCGCAAGGCGCACATCCGCGTGATCGAGGCCGACACCGCGCCTGCTTGGCGCGGCAGCTTTTTCGGCTGGATGGAGGAAATCCCCGGCCAGCCCGCCCAGCCGCTGAACGGCCAGGTGGTCGAGATCGCCGAGGACTGGTCGCGGATGGTCCTGGCCGACCCGACCTCGGGCATCGTGATCCACGCGCCGGTCGGAACGCTCGCGGCCGGCGAGGCCCTGGCCCGCTCGGGCGGTCCCGGCGGCCAGGCCTGCGCGACCTGCCATGGCGTGGGCCTGAAAGGCTCGGCCGTCGCCCCGCCATTGGCCGGTCGTTCGGCGGCCTACCTCGCCAGGCAACTGCTGGACATCAAGACCGGCGCGCGGAGCGGGCCGGCCGTGACGCAGATGCAGGCCCCGGCCCAGGGGCTGGACGACGCGCAGATCCGCGATGTCGCGGTGTATCTGGCGTCGTTGAAGCCCTAGCCGGCGATCAGCCCGAAGTCCGCCACCTGGCCCATGGCGTCGCGGACGGCGGCCAGGGTCTTGAGGCGGTTGTCGCGGTGCTCGGGCTCGTTGACGAAGACTCCGTCCAGATAGGCGTCGACCGGACCGCGCAGCTCGGCCAGTTGGGTCATGGCGCCGGTGAAGTCCTCGGCGTCCAGGGCGTCCTTCAGCGGCTTGGCCAGCAGGCGCAGGGCGTTGTAGAGCCCGACCTCGGCGTCGCTGTCGGCGGTCGGTGCCTCGGGCGCACCGGTCGGCAGAGCGCCCTTCTTCTCCTCGGCCTTGAGGATGTTCGAAGCGCGCTTGTAGCCGGCCAGCAGGTTCTTGCCGTCATCGGTCTTCAGGAAACCGTCCAGGGCCTCGACCCTCGCAACGATGCGCGTGAAGTCGTTGTCGGGGCCGGAGGCGATGTGAACCGCCGCTTGAACGAGGTCATGACGACGCCCCTCATCCCGAAGGCGAACAGCAAGGCGATCCAGGAAGAAGGTCGTCAAATCTTCCAACGGCCACCAGTCGTCCGCGGCCCTGCCTGGCTTGAGGCGTAGGTAGTGGGCCCGCGAAACTTCAGATTCCTCGAAGCGAACACCATTTTCCAGCACAATCCGGATCACGCCCAGCGCCGCGCGTCGCAGCGCATAGGGGTCCTTCGAGCCCGTCGGCTTCTCGTCGATCGCGAAGAAGCCGACCAGCGTGTCCAGCTTATCGGCCAGCGCCACCGCGATGCTGACCGGCGCGGTCGGCACGGCGTCCGAGGGGCCTTGCGGCTTGTAGTGGTCGCGCACGGCGTCGGCGATCTCGCCGTCCAGGCCGAAGGTGCGGGCGTAGTAGCCGCCCATGACGCCCTGCAGCTCGGGGAATTCGCCGACCATCTGCGAGGCGAGGTCCGCCTTGGCGAGGCGCGCGGCTTCCTTTGTCTTCTCTACATCCGCGCCGACCAGCGGGGCGATCTCGCCGGCCAGGGCGACGATGCGTTCGACGCGCTGGGCCATGGTGCCCAGCTTGGCGTGGAAGGTCACGCCGTTCAGCTTCTCCAGCCACGGCTCGAAGCCGACCTTGACGTCCTCGTCCCAGAAGAAGCGGGCGTCGGACAGGCGCGAGGACAGCACCTTGGCGTTGCCGGCCGCGATCACCGCGCCGCCGTCTGCCGCCTGGATATTGGCGATGGTGATGAAGTGCGGGGCCAGGCCCTCCTCACCGGCCTTGCGGACGGCGAAGTACTTCTGGTGCGTGCGCATCGAGGTGCGGATCACCTCGGGCGGCAGGCTGAGGAACACCGGATCCATGTCGCCCAGCACCGGCGTCGGCCATTCGGCCAGGCCCGCGACTTCGTCCAGAAGTCCTTGGTCTTCGACCAGTTCCAGGTGACGCGCGAAGCACAGCGTCTTGCAGCCTTCGAGGATGCGTTCCTTGCGCTCCTCGACGTCGAGCACGACGAAGTGAGCTTCCAGGCCCGCCGCGTACTCGTCGAAGTCCCGCGCCGTGAACGGCTGAGCGTCGCCCATGAAGCGGTGGCCTTCGGTGACGTCGCCGCTCGGGATGCCCTCGATGGCGAACGGCACGACCTCGCGGTCCAGCACGCAGAGGATCCGCTTCAGCGGACGCACCCAGCGCAGCTTCTTGGTCCCCCAGATCATCGACTTGGGCCACGGGAAACCGCGGACGATGGCCTCGACCATCTCGGCGACGATCTCTGGGGTCGGACGGCCCTTCTTCTCGATGAAGGCCATGTAGACGCCGTCGCGCTCGACCAGCTGGTCCTGCGTCAGGCCCGCCTTGCGCAGGAAGCCTTCCATGGCTTGCGGCGGGGCGCCGACGCGCGGCCCCTTCAGCTCTTCCTTGCGGTCGGCCTGGGCCAGCGGCAGGCCTTCGGCCACCAGGGTCAGGCGGCGCGGGCCGGCGAAGGTCTTCAGGGCCTCGGGCAGGAAGCCGGCGGCGGCCAGGTGCTCGCGCGCCATGCGCTCCAGGTCCTTGGCGGCCTGGGCCTGCATGCGGGCGGGGATCTCTTCCGAGAACAGTTCGAGGAGAAGTTGGGGCATCTTAACTTACGCGGCTTCCTGCTGTTCGACCCAGGCGCTGGCGCACATCTTACAAAGGTCGCGGATGCGGCCGATGTAGCTGGCGCGCTCGGCGACGGCGATCGCGCCGCGGGCGTTCATCAGGTTGAAGAGGTGGCTGGCCTTGAGGACCATGTCGTAGGCGGGCAGCACCAGGGCCTTGTCCTGGTACGAGCGGGCCAGCATCAGCGGGACCTGCTCTTCCATGTGCTCGAACTGTTGCTTGAGCACCGAAACGTCATAGCCGTGGAAATTGGCTTCCGACTGCTGGCGCTCGTTCTCCAGGAACACGTCGCCATAGGTTGTCGCGCCCAGGGGCGAGTCCGGGTCGTTGAACGGCAGGTCGTAGACGTTGTCGACGCCGAACACGTACATGGCCAGGCGTTCCAGGCCGTAGGTCAGCTCGCCGGCCACCGGCGAGACGTCCAGGCCACCGACCTGCTGGAAGTAGGTGTACTGCGACACTTCCATGCCGTCGCACCAGACTTCCCAGCCCAGGCCCCAGGCGCCGACGGTCGGGTTTTCCCAGTCGTCCTCGACGAAGCGGATGTCGTGGGTGCGCAAATCGAGGCCGATGGCTTCCAGCGAGCCGAGATACAGGTCCTGCATGTTCTCGGGGTTCGGCTTCAGGATCACCTGGTACTGGTAATAGTGCTGCAGGCGGTTGGGGTTCTCGCCATAGCGCCCGTCGCCCGGACGGCGCGAGGGCTGCACATAGGCCGCGTTCCAGGGCTTGGGGCCCAGCGCGCGCAGCACCGTGGCCGGGTGCAGGGTCCCTGCCCCCACTTCCACGTCGTGCGGCTGCAGGATGATACAGCCCTGCCGGCTCCAATAGTCATGGAGCGTCAGGATCAGGCTTTGGAAGGACTTGGGTTTTTCGCGCGACATCAATCGAAGCAGGCCTAGAAAAAAGTCGGCGGACCATAGGGCCCGCCGACTGGTGCTTCAAGCGATGTCCGGAAGCGGAAAGGCTTTAGTTGCCCTTCGGCACGGTGCGCTTGCCGGCGTTGGAGTCCGGCAGGCCGTACTTGGCGCGGTTGGCCTTGGTGTCGGCGACCGGCGGGTTGGAGACGACATTGGCGTCACCGGCCTTCAGCGCGGCCTGCTCGTCCGGCGACTTCGACGACACCGCGACCGTGCCCGAGGTGTTCACGCCGGCTTCCGGCGCGGCCGGCGCCATGGCCGGGGCGGCGGCCGGATCGGTCGCCATGTCGGTGCTAGCGGTCGGAGCGGGCATCGTCTGCGGCTCAGCAGGCATGGCCTGGCCTGCCGGCGCCATCTGCTCGTTGGAAGCCACCTGCATGGTCGCGTTGGCGTCGGTCGCCGAGGCGGCGGCTTGCAGGCCCGGGACGTCCTTGGGCATCAGGACCTTGTCGACGACGTGCAGCACGCCGTTGCTGGCCATGACGTCGGTCTGGGTGATGGTGGCGGTGTCGACCATCGGAGTCGCGCCCGAGCCGTCCAGCAGCAGCGGCGAGCCTTCGACACTCTTCACTTCACCCTTGGCGCCCTTGATCTTGGTGGAGTCCACCTTGGCGTTGATCAGGTGATAGGTCAGCACCTTCTGCAGCATCGGGCCGTTTTCCGGCAGCATCAGCTTGTCCAGCTCGCCGGCCGGCAGGGCCGCGAAGGCGGCGTCGGTCGGGGCGAACAGGGTCAGGTTCTGGTTGGTCTTCAGGACGCTGGTGAGGTTCACCGCGCCTACAGCCTTCAGGAAGATGCTGAACTGACCCGAGGCCTCGGCGGTCTGGATCAGGTCGCCCTTGGCGACGACGGGCGAGGACGCCGCCGGAGCCGGGGCTGCGGGCGCGGCGGCTTCTTGAGCGTGAGCAAAGCCGGTCATCAGGGCGACCGCGGCGGCGGCGGTCAGGAGACGCTGGGTGATCATGGTCGAGTTCCTCTCGGTTCGAGCGGTTTACGCCCGGACCGGGGAGTCGGTTCCGTGATCACGGGCACGTGATCACTTCAGAGCTTCACTTGAAGAAGAATACGACCGCTACGCCAGCGACGATCAAACCGAACCCGGCGACCGTCGACCACTTGATCGCCTCACCCAGATAGAAGAACGAGAACAGCGTGAACACCAGCAGCGTGATGAACTCCTGCCCCACCTTCAGCTGAGCTGTCGAATACACATGGTGGCCGATCCGGTTGGCCGGCACGGCCAGCATGTATTCAGGCAGGGCGATCAGCCAGCTGGAAAGGATTGCGATTGGCAGAGCCATCGGCTTGCCCTTCAAATGACCATACCAGGCGTAGGTCATGAAGACGTTCGACATGACCAGCATCAGCCAGGGTGCGATCTTCATGACCAGGGGCGACATCTGCGGGCTCCGGAGCGGGGCGATGGGGATTCCGCCAACCTAGGGCAAGCCGGGCCGTTCGGGCCAGAACCTCCCGTCCGCTCAAATCGCCGGTTTCTGACGCAACGGCGGCGCAGCATGCCGCTATTTTAGGCGCCTTGCCTATTTCCTTTCCAAAACCTTGCCCACCGCGCCCGTCACGGAACCGTCGCCGATAGCGTGGCCACGCCGGGGAACGATGCAGCGCGTAAGGGCGGCGTCGGCGGTGATCACCGGGGGCGAGAACGCTTCCGAACAACCAAGCAAAGCAAGCCCGTAGCTCAACGGGTCGGAGCAAGGCGGATGAAACTGATCATAGCGGTCGTCAAACCCTTCAAGCTGGACGAGGTGCGCGAAGCGCTCGTCGCCGCCGGCGTCGAAGGTCTGACGGTGTCGGAAGTGAAGGGCTACGGCCGTCAGAAGGGGCAGACCGAGATCTACCGGGGCGCCGAATACCAAGTGAATTTCGTGCCGAAGGTGAAGCTGGAGGCGGTCGTGGACGACGCTTCGGCCGCCAAGGCCGTCGAAGCCGTCAAGGCCGCCGCGGCCACCGGCAAGATCGGCGACGGCAAGATCTTCGTGCTGAACGTCGAGGAAGCCGTCCGCATCCGCACCGGTGAAACCGGCTCGGCCGCTCTGTAACGCATCGGGAAAAGGGGATACCGACCATGAAACTCACCTTCAAGCCGCTGGCCGGGCTGTTGCTCGCCGCGACCCTGGCGGGAGCTCCGTTGGGGGCCACCGCCTTCGCCCAGGAGGCCGCGCC
>JAEXJH010000264.1 GCA_023445955.1 Pseudomonadota bacterium | reverse complement strand
AGCGCCGCCATGGGCCTGCTGACCGGCCGCTTCGCCGCCGCCGACCGCAAGGGCGCGCCGATCGACGCCCCGCCGCCGACCACCGCCCTGGGCGCGCTGGTCGAGCACATCACCGGCGGCCACCTGGAAGCCGGCAACGGCCCCGGCAGCTTCCAGCCGATGAACATCAACTACGGCCTGCTGCCGCCGCTCGAAGCCCCCAAGGTCGACGAGGACGGCAAGAAGATCCCGCTCAAGGAGCGTGGCCGGGCCAAGAAGCGCCTGATGAGCGTGCGAGCGTTGAAGGATCTGGAGGCGTGGGCCGACCTCTAGTCGCGGGATCCTGCGGGAAGTAGCGAAAGCCCTTCAGCAGGATCTTCACCGCTTCCCAGTGGATCGCCGCCAGGATGCCGGCGACCTGCCAGGGATGGCTGGCCAGGGCCTTCCAGATGGCGCGATCGGTCAGGTCGCGCCGCTCGCCTGCGAAGGTCGCGGCCAGCACCAGGCCGTCCTCGTCCAGCACGTCGACGCCGACATGGACGCTCTCGCCCGGCGGCGCGATCTCGAAGGCGTATCGCAGGTCCATCGGCAGGAAAGGCGAGACGTAGAACGCCTTGCGTGCGTCTTGCTCGACCCAGCCGCCGACGACCCGCCGGGCCGGCAGCACATAGTCATGGCGCTGGCCGAAGGTGTTGCGCACCGCGTGCACCGTGGCCACCAGCTTGCCGTCCGAGTCGTGGCAGAAGAACACACTCAGCGGATTGAAGCCCTTGCCCAGGATGCGCGGCATGGCCAGCACGCTGACGCGTTCGGCGTCCAGGCCGCGCGCGCGCAGCTTGGTCAGCACGGCCTCTTTCAGCGAACCTTCGGCCCCTCCGAGGTGGTCGCGATCGTGGAAGCTGATCAGGTTCCAGCGGCCGCGTGAGAACCGCTTCAGCGACCGGTCCAGCGCGTCGATCTCTTCAAGATCCAGCAGCAGCATAAACACCCGATAGCGCAGCCGATGGCGCTTGGGCCGCATGCGCTCATGGACGACATGGCCGGTGTAGAGCGCCGAGCGGAGGGTCATGCGACCAGCTCCCGTTCCGCCTCGACGACCGGAGCCTCGAGGAAGATGCGGCCCGACGGATTCGGCGTCAGCCAGGGCCGGCGCCCGCCGCCCAATTGCTCGGCGACGGCCAGGCCCGCCTGCAGGCCGTCCTCATGGAAGCCCGAGCCGAAATAGGCCCCACAGAACCAGGTCCGGCGGCGGCCCTGCAGCGACCACAGCTTGCGTTGCGCCAGCATGGCCGGGCTGTCGAACAGCGGGTGCTCATAGACCTGGTCGTGCAGCAGCCCGCCCGGCGTCTGGTCCGGGTTCAGCGACAGGAACACCTCCGCCTCGCCGATCGGCTGCAGGCGGTTCATCCAGTAAGTCACCCCGCCGTCCTCGCCCCGGCGGCCGACATGGTTCCAGCTGGCCCAGGCGGCGCGCCGGCGCGGCATCTGGCCGACGTCGCGGTGCAGCACCGCGCGGTTGCGGCTGTAGCGGAAGGCGCCCAGCAGGTCGCGCTCCTCGGCGGTCGGCGCGGCCAGCATCCGCAGCGCCTGGTCGGCGTGGGACGCGATGACCACCTGATCGTAGGTTCGCATCTGCCCGAACGCATCCTCGATCGAGACGCCGTCCGGCTGGCGATGAATCGCCTTCACCGGCCGGCCGACGAAGATGTCGCCCGAGATCCCGGCGGCCAGCTTCTCGACATAGCGCGCGCTGCCGCCCGCCACAGTGCGCCAGATCGGCCGCTTGTCTACGGGAAGCATCAGGCCGTGATTGTCGAAGAACCGCAGCAAGGCCGCGGCCGGAAACTCGCGAATGTCGCTCATCGAGGTCGACCAGATCGCCGCCGCCTGCGGCAGCAAGTGGTCTTCCTGGAACGCGCGCCCGAAACCCTGCTGACGCAGATATTCGTCGAGCCGGCACAGGCCGCCGCTCTCAAGCTCCGGCGGGATACGGCGGCCCTCGCGGTAGAACCGCATGACGTCCAGCAGCATTTTCAGGAAGCGCGGGTTCAGCGCGTTACGCTTCTGAGCCAGGATGTTGGTGCTGGAATATTCCAGCGCCCCGCCGTCCAGCGACACGCCGAACGACATGTCGGTCGCCAGCGTCTCGACGCCCAGGTGCTGGAACAGCGCCGTCAGGTTCGGATAGTTCGGCTCGTTGTAGACGATGAAGCCGGTGTCGATCGCCGTGCCGTCCACCTTCACCGTGTGGGCATGCCCGCCCAGCCGGTCGTCGGCCTCGTACAGCGTCACGTCATGGCCGCGCGACAGGAGCCAAGCGGCGGATAGTCCCGAGATCCCGGCGCCGATGACGGCGACGGACAGACGAGGAGCGACGGTGGCCAAGGCGATCTCCCAAGAGCGTCCGAGCGACGCTTGCAGGAGCAGCTACGGATCGTCGCGACAAACGGACGCATCCGATCGCCCGTTCCGCGCGTAGCTACGCATGAACAGGAAAAGGGACGGTCCATGAGCTTTATGAAGGCGGCGATCCACGCGTTCGAGGACGCGCCGATGCCCGACCTGGTGTCGCGCACGGCGATCGAGATGCTGGTCGGAGACGTCCGCCGCCGGCTGTCCTACGCTCCGTCCGACGCCACCGCCCTCTTCGCCCGCGACATGGACCATCATCCGATCGCGACCCACACCGAAGACGCCAACGCCCAGCACTACGAGCTGCCCGCGGCGTTCTTCGAGACGGTGCTCGGCCCCAACCTGAAATACTCCAGCGGCCTCTATCCTCCGGGCGCGACCAAGCTGGAACACGCCGAGGCCGAGGCCCTGCGCGAAACCGCCGCCCATGCTGACCTGCGCGACGGCCAGGACGTGCTGGAGCTGGGCTGCGGCTGGGGTTCGCTGTCGCTGTGGATGGCCCAGCGCTATCCGAACTCGCGGATCGTCAGCGTCTCCAACTCGGCCTCGCAACGCGCCTTCATCGAAGGCCGCGCCGCCGCGCGTGGCCTCACCAAC
This sequence comes from Pseudomonadota bacterium, assembly GCA_023445955.1. Classification (GTDB taxonomy): domain Bacteria; phylum Pseudomonadota; class Alphaproteobacteria; order Caulobacterales; family Caulobacteraceae; genus Caulobacter. The sequence continues at coordinate 1,040 of JAEXJH010000264.1, read as the reverse complement.
CTGACCGTCGTCACCGCCGACATGAACGACTTCAGCACCGATCGCCGCTTCGACCGCGTGGTCTCGGTCGAGATGTTCGAGCACATGTCCAACTGGCGCGCCCTGCTGGAACGCGTGCGCGGCTGGCTCAAGCCCGACGGCCTGCTGTTCCTGCACGTCTTCACCCACCGCACGACGCCGTACCGCTTCGAGACCGACGACCCGGCCGACTGGATCGCCCAGTACTTCTTCGCTGGCGGCGTCATGCCCAGCCACGACCTGGCGCGGCAGTTCCCGGACCTCTTCACCGTCGAGGCCGACTGGCGCTGGAGCGGCGAGCACTATGCCCGCACCGCCCGCCAGTGGCTGGCCAACATGGACGCCAACCGCGCCAAGCTCGATCCGGTGCTGACCGAGGTCTACGGCAAGGACGCGGCCGTCTGGCGGCGGCGCTGGCGGCTGTTCTTCCTGGCCACCGCCGGCCTGTTCGGCCATCGCGGCGGCGAGGAGTGGGGCGTCAGCCATTACCGCATGCGCCCGGTTCCGGAGGCGGCCCGATGATCCGCCTTCTCGCCGGCTACGGCGCGACCGCCCTGACCATGCTGGCCCTGGACGGCGTGTGGCTGACCCTGGCCGTCCCGCGCCTCTACCAGCCGCGCATCGGCGAGTTGATGGCCGCCAAGCCGTCGCTGGCGCCGGCCGTCGTCTTCTATCTGCTCTATGTCGCCGCCATTGTGGTGCTGGCGATCCAGCCGGCGCTGCGCGAAGGCGGCTGGCGGCGACTGCTGACCCATGCGGTCGTCTTCGGCCTCGTGGCCTACGCCACCTATGACTTGACCAACCAGGCGACCCTGAAGACCTGGTCGACCACCATCACCCTCGTCGACATGGCCTGGGGGACCCTGGTCACCACCGCCGCGGCTTCGGCCGGTTACGCCGTCATACGCGCTATGGGGAAATAGTCCCGTTGCCAGACCGGAGTCGCCGTGCGAGCGTCCGGTTCGTGGGATCGCCAGGGAACGCTTGATGGACGCCGACACCAGCCGCGCCTTGCTGTCGCG
>JAEXJH010000263.1 GCA_023445955.1 Pseudomonadota bacterium | reverse complement strand
CGTCGGCACCGCATGGTAGACAACGATGCCGGCATCCTTCAGCGGGCCGACAAACTTGGCCGGACTGCCGGCCGAGGTGGTGACGAACTTGACCCCGCTCTCGCAGACGAAGCGCAGCATGGCGTCGTCGCGCAGGAACAGGATCGGCAGGTTCACTCCGAACGGCAGGCCGCTGGCCGCCATCTTGGCGATCTCGGCCTTGCAGTTCTCTGTCTCGCCGGACGAGGTCTCGATGACGCCCAGGCCGCCGGCCCGCGACACCGCCGAGGCCAACGGATAGCGGGCGATCCAGCCCATCGGGGCCTGGATGATCGGGTACTTGGCGCCCGTGTGCTCTAGAACCCGGTTCATGGGATCAGCAGCACGCGGCCGACGGCCTGGCGGCTCTCGATATAGGCGTGGGCGTCCGCCGCGTCGGACAGCGGGAAGGTCTTGTCGATGGCCACCGCCAGCTCGCCCTTGGCGGCCCGGTCGATCATCTCCTGGATCATGTCGTGGACACGGTCGGTCATGATCTCGGCGCCCAGGAAGACGCCGGTCAGCGAGCGGTTGCCGCCCATCAGCGACGAGACGTCGACCTTCATCGGCTCACGCCCGGCGTTGCCGACCAGCGAGATGCGGCCGCGATAGCCCAGCGCGCCGAGGCTGCCCTGCAGGGTCGCGCCGCCGACCGGGTCGACGACCAGGTCAACCCCCTTGCCGCCAGTCAGCTTCATGACCTGCTCGACGAGATCGTCGCGGCCGTAGTTGATCCCGTGATCCATGCCGAACGCCGTCAGGCGCTCCAGCCGCTCGTCGCTGGACGCCGAGGCGATCACCGTCGCGCCGGCCTGCTTGGCCAGCTGGATGGCGGCCAGGCCCACGGCCCCCGCCCCGGCCTGGACCAGCACCGTCTCGCCAGCCTTCAGGCGGCCCGCGCCGAACAGGCACTCATGGGCTGTGCCGAACGGCACCGGGATGGCCGAGGCTTGTCGGATGTCGAAGCCGTCCGGGATCGGCCAGGCGTTGCGAGCCGGCACGGCGCGCAGCTCGGCGTGCGAGCCGAAGGCGTTCACCGTCACGACCTTCTGGGCGACCTTCAGGTGCGAGACCTCGGCCCCGACCTCGACGATCTCGCCGGCGGCCTGGTAGCCGACGATGTGCGGGCTGCCCGCCATCTGACCGCCGCCGCGATTGAGGGTGTCGCCACCCTCGATGCTGACGGCCTCGACGCGGATGATCACGCCTTGCGGGTGAAGGACGGGATCGGCGACATCCTCATAGCGAAAGACATCCGGCGCCCCGGTCTCGTAATAGACGGCAGCCTTCATGGCGTTTCTTCCCTTGTTGTTCTTGGCGCGTCGAGGCGCGTTATTTCTTCGGGTCGACCAAGGCGCCGTAGACGAGCTTGGCGCTGTCGTCGTCGATGTCCTTGATGGCCGGATCGCCGCCCTTATTGAGGATGTGGATCATGCCCAGGAAGAACAGGTCGTTGGTCGGGTCGATCCAGAACCAGGTGCCGGCCGCGCCGCCCCAGCTGTAGGTCCCTTCGCCGTAAGGACCAGCCTTGGCGCTATCCAGCACCACCGCGAAGTCCAGGCCGAAACCCCGGCCCTTGGCCGTATTGAACGACGGATCGGACTTCATGATCGTGTCGCTGAGCACGTTGGTGCGCATCAGCTTGACGGTCTCGGGCTTCAGGATCCGCTGGCCTTCCAGTTCGCCGCCGTTCAGCAGCATCTGGGCGAAGCGGGCGTAGTCGGCATTGGTCGAGACCAGGCCGCCGCCGCCCGAAGCCACGACCGGCGGCTTGGTGATGTCGAGGACCATGAAGCCCTCGGCCGGGATCAGCTTCTTCTGCTTGGGACCCCACAGGTACAGCGAGGCCAGGCGGTCCATCTTCTGAGCCGGCAGCCAGAAGCCGGTGTCGGTCATCTTCAGCGGCGTGAAGATGCGCTGCTGCATGAAGTCGCCCAGCGACATGCCGGTCAGCTTCTCGATGATCATCCCCTGGATATCGACCGAGACGCTGTACTTCCAGCGCGTGCCCGGCTGGGCCACCAGCGGCAGGGCGGCGACCTTCTGGGCGAACTCCTCGCGCGACTTGCTGCCCAGCACGCCGGTGTCGACATAGGCCTGGTCGATCGGGTTGTCGGCCACCAGGCCATAGGCGAAGCCGCCCGAGTGGCTCATCAGCTCGCGCATGGTCGGCGGGCGATCGGCGGGCACGGTGTCGAACGAGCCGTCCGGATTGACGGCCTTGAAGACCCGCAAGGACGCGAACTCCGGTACGTACTTGCTGACCGGATCGTCCAGCTTCCACTTGCCCTCTTCGAAGAGGATCATCATCGCCACGCCCGTGACCGGCTTGGTCTGAGAATAGATGCGGAAGACCGTGTCCTTGGTCATCGGCGGGCCGTCGAAGCCCTTCTTGCCGTGGACCTCGAAGTTCACGACCTTGCCATGACGGACCAGCATGGTGGTGACGCCCGGCAGGTGGCCGGTGTCGACCAGGTCCTGCATGTGAGCGTCCAGCTTCTTCAGGCCCTCGGCCGAGAAGCCGACGCTTTCGGGCGCGGCGGCGACGATGGCGGGCTTGCTGGACGTGGCGGCCAGGGCAGCCGTCGAGCCGCTACCAAGCAGCGTCGCGACCAGCGCGGCCGCGATGAACTTCCGAAACGCCAAAGCGCCCTCCCGAACAGATGTTTGACGCGACCTTAGAGCGGCCGCATCCGCGTTGAAACCCGCTTTTTCAACGCCCGCGTGACAGCCCCTCCGTCGCGCCCAAGGTTAAGGTTATTTCATGAAGACGTGGGTTGCCCGAACGGCGTTCACATATATTTTTTACTGCACGAGGGATTACGAAATATTTAGATAGGCAGCGCTGGCTATGGCCACACTCGACAACCTGACAACGATCTACCGCAACGTTCACCGCCTGCCGACGCAGGTGGAGCTTCCCTCTGCGGCTTCCACTCAACTGAGCCTGATGGCGCAAGGCATCGACGCGGCCCGCGGCGGCATGGTCGGCGATCTCTGGAGCTACGCCAGCGCCGTGCGCTGGATCCAGGACAGCGCCAAGGCCACGACCCAGGTGGCGGTGATGTCCTACGGCTTCCTGGCGGACACCGCTCTTGGTACGGCGGGACTGGACTATCTGGTCTCGGCCAGCGGCCCCAACCCGAACAATCTGAACAGCGCCTACTACGCCAAGTTCGACACGACGAACCGCTACATCAATTTCGCGGTCAACCTGATCAAGAATGGCGAGGGCCGCGGCGCCTTCATCGCCGCCTATGGCGAGAACGGCTCGCCGATCAACACCTTCCAGAAGACCTATTTCAAGCTGTTTGGCGTCGAGAAGACGCTGGACGAGGTCCTCGCCCTCTTTGCCGAACCGGTGCCGGACGGCCACGGCGGGACCTATGGCCGCTTCGCCTATTTCGAGGCGATCGGCGGCGACGGTTCGTTCGGGATCGGCACACGCGCGGCCATGGTCGGCTGGCTGATGGCCGTGGCCGTCCAGGAGAACAAGGGTCCCTATGTCGAGGCCATGCGCGCCTATCTCGCCGACGTGGCGGTGGACGGCAAGGTCGCGGCGGTGCCGGCGTTCATGTCGCTCTACGGTCCCGGCGGCGACAACGCGCCGGGCGGCGGCAACGACCCTGGCCTCCCGGGCGAGCGCGCCCAGTACGCCCATGACTGGAACGTCGACTACCGGCAGTCGGGCCCGGCCGACGACGCGCACGTCCTGGCCACCGACGGCAACGACGTCATCCGACCGATGATCTCCGACCAGGGCGGCCTGGACGCCGGCCGCTACATCCGCACCGGCGGCGGCAACGACATCGTGTTCGCCGACAACGGCCCGATGCGCGGCCATATCGATACCGGGACCGGCAACGACATCATCTTCGTCGAGCAGTTCGATGGCCGCATCACCACCGGCGCCGGCAACGACTCCATCGACATCGGCTCCTTCGGTCCCCTGCACCTGTCGGCCGGCAAGGTCACCGACATCGCGGTGATCGACGACTTCCAGAAGGGCTTCGACATGGTCGATTTCGTCGCCGCCCTGGGCTCGGGCCAAAAGCGCCAGATCATGTTCGTCGCCACCGCCACCTTCGATGACGCCCTGACCGCCTATGCCGGCCAGACGGCCGCCAACAGCAACACCGTCTTCGAGTGGAACGGCGACACCTACATCTTCCACCAGAACGGCGTGGCCGGGCTGGATGCGGGCGATGGCCTGATCAAGCTGGCCGGCGTCACCGGCCTGACGGTCGGCAAGGGCAGCAGCGCCGGCGACATCCTGTTCGCAGCCTAGGAATTCAGCCCCCTAGGTCGTGACGGAGCTCCCCTCGCCAGACGGCGGGGGGAGTTTTCCGTTTCTGGGCTCAGCGCGCGGCGGTCGCCTTCACCGGCGGCTTGGCCGGCTGCTGGCCGGATGGCGCGGGGACCAGCGGCGGCCGCTCGATCGCCTGATAGACCAGGGTCCGCGACTGGGCGTCCAGGCCCGGCCCCACGCCCCCCAGACGCTGGATCATGCCGACGAAGAACAGGTCGTTGACCGGGTCGATCCAGAACCAGGTGCCGGCGCTGCCGCCCCAGCTGACCGTACCAGGACCGACCGGAGCGCCCGAAGCGGCCGGGTCGACGGCCACGGCCATGTCGAAGCCGTAGCCCATGCCCGCGGCGAACGGGAACGGCTTGGGTCCGGGATTGAGCACGCCTGCCGTGCCGTTGGTCGTGACCACGAAGCCCGGCGGCAGATGGTTCTGGGTCATCAAGGCCACGGTCTCGGGCTTGAGGATCCGCACGCCGTGCAGCGCGCCCTTGTTCAGGATCATCTGGGCGAAGCGGGCGAAGTCGCTGGCCGTCGAAACCAGGC
>JAEXJH010000262.1 GCA_023445955.1 Pseudomonadota bacterium | reverse complement strand
GTGCTGGGGCTCGATCCGGGGCGGGCGACGCCGGCGGTGCGCCGCGACGATGGCCTGGACTACGTGCCCACGCCGCGCAACGTACTCTTTGGGCACCACTTCGCCGCCATCGCCGGCGCGGGGCCGCTGGTGGGGCCGGTGCTGGCCGCGCAGATGGGCTATCTGCCCGGCATGATCTGGATCCTGGTCGGGGCCGTTGTGGCCGGCGCGGTGCAGGACATGGTGGTGCTGTTCCTGTCGACGCGGCGGGACGGCCGGTCGCTGGGCGACATGATCCGCACCGAGATGGGGCCGGTCGCCGGCGTCATCGCCCAGGTGGGCGTGCTGATGATCATGGTCATCATCCTGGCGGTGCTGGCGCTGGTGGTGGTCAAGGCGCTGGCCGAGAGCCCCTGGGGCGCGTTCACCGTCGCCGCCACCATCCCCATCGCGCTCTTCATGGGCCTCTATGCGCGCTACCTGCGGCCCGGGCGGGTCGGCGAGGTCTCGCTGATCGGGATCGTCCTGCTGGTCGCCGCGATCCTGGCCGGCGGCCATGTAGCGGCCCATCCGACGCTGGGTCCGGCCTTCACGCTGACCGGCCCGGTGCTGGCGGTGCTGATGATGGCCTACGGCTTCGTCGCCTCGGTCATGCCGGTGTGGCTGCTGCTGGCTCCGCGCGACTATCTGTCGACCTTCCTGAAGATCGGGGCCATCGCCGCCCTGGCGATCGGCATCCTGGTCGTGCGGCCGCAGGTGCGGATGCCGGCGATCACGCCCTTCATCGACGGAAGCGGTCCGGTCTTCGCCGGCGCGCTCTTTCCGTTCCTGTTCATCACCATCGCCTGCGGCGCGGTGTCGGGCTTCCACGCCCTGATCGCCTCGGGCACCACGCCCAAGCTGCTGGAAAGCGAGGCCCAGATCCCGCTGATCGGCTATGGCGCGATGCTGTGCGAGAGCTTCGTGGCGGTGATGGCCCTGGTCGCCGCCACCATCCTGGATCCGGCGATCTATTTCGCGATGAACAGCCCGGCCAGCGTGATCGGGACCGATGTCGCTTCCGCCGCGACGGCGCTTAGCCAATGGGGCTTCCACATCACCCCGGACGCCCTGGCCCAGATCGCCCGGGATGTCGGCGAACACTCCATCCTGTCGCGCGCCGGCGGCGCCCCGACCCTGGCGGTCGGCATGGCCCAGATCCTGTCGGCGGTGGTCGGCGGCAAGGCGATGATGGCCTTCTGGTACCACTTCGCCATCCTCTTCGAGGCGCTGTTCATCCTGACCACGGTCGATGCGGGCACGCGCGTCTGCCGCTTCATGATCCAGGATCTCCTGGGGCTGGCCGTCCCGCGCATGCGCCAGACCCAGTCCTGGAGCGCCAATGTCGTGGCCACCGCCCTGACCGTCGGGCTTTGGGGCTACTTCCTCTACACCGGGGTGGTCGACCCATTGGGCGGCATCAACAGCCTCTGGCCGCTGTTCGGCATCGCCAACCAGATGCTGGCGGCGGTGGCGCTGATCCTGGGAACGGTCGTGCTGTTCAAGATGAAGCGCGAGCGCTTCGCCTGGGTGACCGTGATCCCGATGCTGTGGCTGCTGGTCTGCACGATCACCGCCGGTCTGCAGAAGCTCGCGCACGGCGACGCGCGGATCGGCTTTCTGTCCCATGCGCGGCGCTATCACGATGCGCTGGCGGACGGGCGGCTGCTGGCGCCGGCCAAGTCGGCGGCGCAAATGCGCCAGGTGATCGTCAACGACTATGTGAACGCCACGCTGACGGCGGGCTTCCTGCTGGTCGTCCTGACCGTGGCGGTCTACGGCGTGGCCGCCGCCCTGCGCGCCCGCCGGTCGGCCGAGCCGACGGTTCGCGAACTGCCGGAGACCGCCCGTGTCTGAGGCTCTGTTTGATGATGCGGCGGCGCTGGCCTGCCGTTGCCGAGACCTGGCGCTGATGTGGGGCCGCGACGTGCGGCGCACCGCCAATCTGATGATCGGCCAGCCCGACTATGACGCCTATCTCCGCCACGCCGCGGCGCGCCATCCCGGCATGCCGCCGATGGACCGGGCCTGTTGGTTTCGCCTGCACGAGGCCCGGCGCTTCGGCGCCGGCGGCGGTTTCCGCTGCTGTTGAGGCGTTGTCGGCGGGCGCGTGCAATTCGCGAACTCGCGAAGCTCGGCCTGCGGAACGGCGCAGTAATCCACGCACCGGCGTATCGATCATGGCCGCCCCGCGCGGCCGCATCGAGACTTCCTGGCATGGCGCGCTCCCCGGGGCGCGCGGACAAGAACCAGGAGGAAACATGACGACCGGCGCAACGGACACGGCGCATCCCGAGGACAACCCGGCGCCGCCCGCCGAGGGCGAGTTCGCCCGGCACTGGCCGGTGGTCCTGGCGGCCTTCATCGGCATCGCCTCGGGCATCAGCAGCACCTTCTTCTATTCGACGGGCCTCTTCATGAAGCCCATCGCCCAGGAGTTCGGATGGGGGCGCGGCGACGTCACCTTGGGCCCGCTGGTCGCGACGGTCGTGACGGCCCTCCTGGCGCCGGTCGTCGGCCGGGCGGTCGACCGTTTCGGGACCTGGAACGTGGTGCTGCCTTCGATGCTGGGCCTGGTCGTCGGGCTGCTCCTGCTGGCCTACGCCACCCAGGGCTTCGCCTCGTATCTCCTGCTGATGGGCTTGCTGGCGATCCTGGGGGGCGGCACCACGCCGCTACCGTTCACGCGCGCCCTTGTGGCGGCCTTTCGCGCACGGCGCGGTCTGGCCCTGGGGCTGGCGATCGCCGGCAGCGGCGTGGGCGCGGCGCTTGTCCCGGCCTTGCTGAGCGGGATCATCGTCCAGCAGGGCTGGCGCGGCGGCTATACGGTGCTGGCCGCCTTGGTCGCGCTGGGGCTGATGGCCTTGCTGGCGATCTGTGTCTGGGCGCGCCTGGGCCTGCGCGGCCGGGCCGAGCCCAGCATCGCGATCGACGTGGTCAATCCGCCAGGCCAAGCCCTGCTGCGTGATCGCGCCTTCCTGCTGCTCGGTGCGATCTTCCTGCTGGCCGCCTTCTCGATCATGACCATGATCGTCCATTTCGTGCCGATGCTGACCGATGCAGGCCTGCCCCCGGCGAAGGTCAGCCTGATGGCCAGCGCCGTCGGCGTGTCGCTGATCGTCGGGCGCCTGGCGACCGGCTTCCTGCTCGACCACGTCCGCGCCGAGCGCCTGGCGGTCTTTCTGTTCCTGGCCGTCGCGCTGGCCATGGTCCTGCTGATCTTCGGCGGGAGCGACCTGGCCCTGGCGGCGGCGATCGCGGCGGGCGTCGGCGTGGGCGCCGAGATCGACCTGATGGCCTTTGTGGCGGCGCGCTACTTCCCGATCGCGCGCTACGGCGCGGCCTATGGTGGGCTCTACGGGCTGTTCCTGGCCGGAGCGGCGCTGGGGCCGGTCGCCACCGGCTACATCTTCGACCGCACTGGCGGCTATCACGCAGCGCTTTGGCTTTGCGCCAGCTTGCTTGTGGTCGCCTCAGCGCTTTTTGGCGCCATGCCCAAGTCGCGCTACGACACGCGCTGAGCCTGGCGGCGTGAGGAGAGCGGTCATCCGACCCACCGCTCTCCGACGCGTTCCGGCCTGGCTCAGCGCTCTTGCGACGCCTCGAAGTCCGCCATCACCTCGCGCTCGCCGCGGGCGGTCCTGACCACGGACGCCCGGTTCTGGGCATAGGCCGAGCGGACGGTCGCATAGGGATCGGCCGCCTTCTGCAGCGCCTGGATCATCGGTTCGGCCGAGGCGCGGCCGTCGATCACCTCGGTGGTCGCGTGGATCAGGCCGAAATTGCTCACCCCGGCCGTCGCGATCGAGACGGGATCGGCGATGAACTCGACCACGCCGCCAACGCCGTCGCGTACGGTGGAAGGACCCAGGAACGGGAACACCACATAGGGGCCGCTGCCCACGCCGTAGCGGCCGAGCGTCTGGCCGAAGTCCGATTCATGGCCTTCGACGCCGAGGCGTGAGGCGACGTCGAACAGCCCCAAACCGCCCAAGGTCGAGTTGATCAGGAACCGCGAGGTCGCCCGTCCGGCGTCTCGCCCGCGGACCTGGAGGACATCGTTCACCGCCGTGAAGGGCTCGCCGAGGTTGCCGAGGACGGCGCCGACGCGGTTGCGGACGACCTTGGGCGTGACGAACGTGTACCCGCGCACGACGGGCCGCATCACATAGCGGTCCGCCCCGTTGTTGAACTTGAAGGTGGCGCGGTTCATGCGCTCGAACGGATCGCGCACCGTCGTCACGGTGGCGGCCGACAC
>JAEXJH010000261.1 GCA_023445955.1 Pseudomonadota bacterium | reverse complement strand
GTCGCGGACGGTCCGCCGCCGCCCGGCGCGTCGACCAGCTTGGCCGAGCCCTTGACCTGACCCTGGGGCAGGAAGGCGCCGGGGCCTATGGCGACCGTCAGATCGGCCGTGGCGGGCATGCCGTTGCGCAGCGACATGCCGCCCTTGGCCTTGGCGCCGCCGGCGTCGACATCCAGCTCCGAAAGCTCGATACCGCCCGACGAGAAGCGGAAGGCCGTGCGGCCGCGCGCCGGGCCATAGCCGCTGTCGGCCTGCAGCGCCGCGACGCCGTCGGTGGCGTTGGGACCATGGGCGAAGGTCAGGGTCAGGTGCGCCTTGGTCAGCGGCAGCATGGGCAGGTCGACCGTATCGAAGTCGGCGTTCAGCTCGGCCTTCGGCGCCGCCAGCGCGCCGCCGACATGGCCATCGCCCGCCGCCTTGCCGGCGATCTCGACCGGACCTGCGCTGAACGGACCCGAGGCGGTCCAGTCCAGCTTGAAGTCCAGCTCCAGGGCCTTGGCGACTGTCATCTTGCCCGACGACTTCACGCTGGCGTTGGTCCCGTCCAGCTTGGCGTCGGAGATGCTGAGGACGCCATCGTTCCAGGCGCCCTTGCCGTTCAGACGGGGCGTCGGCCCCAGCAGGCGGTCGATCTCGGGATAGCCGGTGGCGAAGCCCGCCGCGCGGCCGTCGACCGTGAAGCTCCAGGGCCGGTTGACGATGCTGGACGCCGTCCACTTGGCGGTGACCGAGCCCTTCGCGCCTTGGCGAACGGGACCCATGCTGGCCACCTTCATGTCGCCGTCGAACGACAGGCCGCCCAACGGTCCGCGCTCGCCCTTGCCGGTGACGATCAGGTTGGGGGCGTCGATACGGGCCGACTTGATCAGGAAGCGGCCGCCCTTGACGCGCGCGCCCTCGAAGGTCGCCTTGGGACTGGGGCCGAGCAGCGCCAGAAGACCCGTTCCGCCGCCGCCAGACGTGGTCGCCGCGGCCTTGATCTCAAGCTCGCCCTTGGCCCAGCGCACCTTGGCCGGCCCCTTGGCGCGCTTCAGGTGATAGCCCAGCAGCTCCAGGTCGGCGACGTCGATATCGCCCTCGACCCAGAACCCGCCCTCCTCCAGGCGGAAGACGCCGTCAGCCGAGCCCCGGCCCATCTGCGGGATGCTGACGATGCGCTTCAGGGCGCCGACATTGGCGCTGAAGGCGATCCCGTCAGGACCCGTACGCTTCTTGGCGAGGTCAGCCAGGCCGTGGCCTTGCAGGGTCAGGTTCTGGGCCATGATCGCCAGGTTCAGGTCCGACAGGCCGTCCTGGGTCGCTTTCTTGCCGTCGATCGTGAAGTTCGCCTCCGGCCCGAACATGTGGGCCAGGTGTGCGGTCAGGGTCGACGCCTCAAGGTCGATCCGGCCTCGGGCCGAACCGCCCTGCTCGGTCCAGGCCCCATCGGCCTGCAGCGGCGTCGTCTGGCCCGAACGCGCCAGGATGTTGAACGCCGCGCGGCTGGTGGTGCCGTCAGCCTTGGCCTTGAGATCGAAGGCGCGATTGGCGGGCAGGCCCAGGGCGCCGGCGATCGCGCCGCCATTGGCTTCGGTCGCATCGGCGATCAGGTGCAGGCTCTTGGAGCGTCCCAGGTCGAAGTCGAGGTTCAGGTGGTCGCCGACGTGCAGGCGTGAGGCGACGCCAAGTTTGCCCTTCTGCCCGCCCAGGCGCGCCATCTCGTAGGCGCCCGAGACGTCGAAGTCGCCATCCTTGCCGCTGAAGGCGGGCCTGGTGATCAGGCGGAACCGGAACGCGTCGAGATCCACCGACACAGGCGCGGCGCTGGATTTGGGTCCCTTGGGCTCCATGGTCGGGCGACGCAGAACGATGACGTCGCGCGCATCGATGGTTTCGGCGTGGAAGCGACGGCCGAACAGTTCGGTCGGCCGCCAGGCGACGCGCAGGTCGTGGGCTTCCAGCCAGATCCCCTGTTCGTCGGAGATGGTCAGGCGGCGGACGCCGAAATTCTTCCAGATGTCGCCCGACAGGCCCTCGATGTGCAGCTTGCCGATGCGTCCCAGCTTCAGGCCCGAGGCCCGGGCCTCCAGGAACATCCTGCCCTGCGGCGTGATCGGGGCCAGGCGCAGCCCGCCGGCCAGGAAGATCAGCAGGCCGGCCAGGATCGCGCCCGCGATCAGCAGCGCGCCGCCCCAGCCGATCTTCTTGGCGACCTTGACGGCGGCCTCGCCCGTCGCCTCGGCGGCGTGGGCGACGCTCTCCGTCAGGTCAGGCTTGTCGTGCTCCCCGCTCAAAAGCTTTGCCCGATGCTGAGATAGATCTGGAACGCCGGGTCGCCCTTACGACGTCCCATCGGCACGGCGATGTCGGCGCGGATGGGGCCAAAGCCCAGGTCGTAGCGGACGCCCAGACCGGCGCCGGCTCGGAAATCCTGGCTCTTCGGGTTCGGGGTCGTGCTGATCGCGCCGGCGTCGATGAACGCCACGCCGCTCCATTTCGAGGTGATCTTCTGGCGCAGCTCGAACGAGGTCTCGACCAGCGAGATACCGCCCTGCGGGGTGTTGTCGGTCAAACGCGGCCCGATCGCCTGGTAGCCATAGCCGCGCACCGAACCGCCGCCGCCGGCGAAGAAGCGCCGCGAAGCCGGCACGTCCAGGATGCCGCCGCCTACGATGGCGCCCAGCTTCAGACGACCGGCCAGCACCGTGCTGGCCTGCCGTCCGAACGGGATATAGGCCGAGCCCTGGGTAGTCATCTTCAGGTATGGGACCGTGGTGTCGCCGACCACGTAGGTGGGCTCGCCTCGAGCTTCCAAGCGCCAACCGCGCTTGGGATCCAGGATGTTGTCCGAGAAGTCCCAGGCATAGGCGGCAAGGCCCGCAAGGGTCACCAGGTTCAGCTTGCGCCCCGCCACCGAGCCGTTGCTGTCCACCTGTTCCTTGGTCTGGGACACGTCCAGCGAGACGCCAAAGGTGCGGTAGGCGGTCGTCTGCCGTCGCTTGGTCAAGTCGACGCCGACCGTGGCGCCGGTTTCGTTATAGGCGACGGTGTCATTGCGGAAAATGGAGCTGTTCAGCTTCAGCGTCTGCTGCGGGCGTCGCCAGTGCGGCAGCGAAATCTCGGCGCCGAGACGCTGTTCCAGCTTGGCGAAGCGCAGGGCGTAGGTCGTGGTGTCGGCGCGTTTCAGTCGGTTATAGCGGATCCAGCGCGCGTCGATGCCCGAGCCTTCGCTGGTCGAGTAGCCCGCGCCCAATTCGATGGTGCGCGACTTGCGGTCGGCCAGGGTGACGACGACCGGACGATAGCCTTCGGCTGTGGCCTTGTCGGGTCCGGCCAGCGAGACCGAGATCGAGTCATAGACGCTGGTGTCGCGCAGGCGGCGCTCAAGCTCGGCCACGTCCTCGGGATCGTAGACGTCTCCGGACCGCCACGGGGCCAGGCGGCCGACCCAGGCGGGATTGGTGCGCCCCTTGGTGACGACCTGGATGCCATCGAGATGGACCAGTTCCCCTGACGCGATCTTGAAGGCCGGGCGGACGGTGTGGTCGGCATGATCGACGACGACCTCGCGCGGCTCGGCGGCCGCGTCGGCATAGCCGAGCTTGGCGACCTGGGCGACGACGCGGCCCTCGGCCCCGACCACGTCGGCCGCGCGTCCGGGCTCGCCTTCGGTCAGGCGCATGGCGGCGGCGGCGCGCTGGCGGGTGCCCTCGTCAGGCGGCGCGCCCGACCAGTCGATGCGCGGATCGGCGATCAGGAAAACCGGCCCTGGCGTGATCTTCACCACCGCCCGTGGCGGTTCGCCATCCAGCACGTCGGGCTCGACGGTGTATCCATAGTAGCCTTCGGCGCGGAGCACGGCGATGGCGTCTTCACCAGCCTGACGGGCGCGGCGGCGAGCCTCGGCGCGGCTTTGGGCGGAATGCTTGGATTGGGTCAGGGCGCGCTGGATAGCGTCGCGCAGGCTCTTGTCTTCGACGCCTTGGATTTGGGCCATCGGCTCGTCGGCAAGCGCCGCCGAAGCGATCAGCCAAGTCACCGCCGTCAACGCGAGGGTAATCCGCCCAAGCACCAAATCTCGTTCCCCGCGCGAAGCGCCCCCGGCCCTGCTGTAGTCCGGGGTTCGCCGCATGTCACGACGGTAAATGCAACGAACTTGGACCGAGCGGCGCTTCTCAAAGCGGGCGAATGGCGCCCAAATGATGAGCAGTCATGCGCATCCACGTGGCGGACGTCGAATCCGCGGCGCATGGTGGTCGCGACACTCTAGAGTCGGGGATGGCGCGGTCCCACCGGTCCGCGCCCAAGGTTATGAGAAACGTGGACAAAAGCGTGGCGGCGAAGACCCAATCCCTCGTGGATGCACCAACCCTGCCGATGACGGAGGCGGCGTACCTGCCCGGTGTCGCCTACGATGAGATGTTCACGCCTGAAGGCGACGTCCGACCGCACTACGATCCGCTGCACGGGCGCATGTCGACCCTGGGCGCGGAGGAGCTGGCGGGCCGCCAGCGCACCCTGGAACGCTCGTTCCTGCTGCAGGGCATCACCTTCACCGTCTACGGGGCCGACAACACCACCGAGCGGGTGATGCCGACCGACCTCTTCCCGCGGATCATCCCGGCGGCGGAGTGGGCCAAGATCGAGGCCGGCCTGACCCAGCGCCTGCAGGCCCTGAACCTGTTCCTGGCCGACATCTATGGCGACCAGCAGATCCTGATGGACGGCGTGGTGCCGCGCGAGCTGGTGCTGGGCGCGCCCTCGTACCGCCGCGAAATGCAGCACCTCTATGTGCCGCACAAGGCCTACGCCAATGTCTGCGGCAGCGACCTGATCCGCTGCCAGGACGGCCAGTTCGCGGTGCTGGAAGACAACCTCCGCGTCCCGTCCGGCGTGTCGTACATGCTGGCCAATCGCGACGCGGCCAAGCGCACCTTCCCCGGCACCTATCGCGCCGCCGGCGTGCGGCCGGTCGAACGCTATCCCGACCTGCTGCTGGCCACGCTGAAGAGCATGGCGGCCGACTGGCGGGGCGATCCGCAGGTCGTGGTGCTGACCCCCGGCGTCTACAACAGCGCCTACTACGAGCATGCCTACCTGGCGCGCCTGATGGGCGTGCCGCTGGTCGAGGGTCGCGATCTCGTGGTGCACGAGAACATGGTCTATATGCGGACCACGACCGGCATCCGGCGGATCGACGTGATCTATCGCCGGGTCGATGACGACTTCATCGACCCCCTCACCTTCCGGCGCGACAGCTCGCTGGGCGCGGCGGGCCTGTTCAACGCCTATCGGGCCGGCAACGTGGTGATCTGCAACGCCCCCGGCACAGGCGTCGCCGACGACAAGGCCGTCTACGCCTACGTCCCCGACATCATCCGCTACTACCTGGGCGAGGACGCCATCCTGCCCAACATCGAGACCTTCCTGTGCCGTGAGAAGCGCCAGTTGGGTCACGTGCTGGAGAACCTCGACAAGTATGTGGTGAAGGCCGTCGGCGCCTCGGGCGGCTACGGCATGCTGGTCGGCCCGCACGCCAGCCAGAAGGAGCGCGACGACTTCGCCGAGGCGATCAAGGCCGATCCGGACAACTACATCGCCCAGCCGACCATCCAGCTGTCGACCGCGCCTTGCCTGGTCGACGGCCGCATCGAGCCGCGCCACGTCGACCTGCGCCCCTTCATCCTGTCGGGCGAGAAGACCATCGTCACGCCCGGCGCCCTGACGCGCGTGGCGCTGAAGCGCGGCTCGCTGGTCGTCAATTCCAGCCAGGGCGGCGGCTCAAAGGACACCTGGGTGCTGGCCGACGAAAGTCCGCACAACGGCAATGGCCATGGCGCCGGGAGCGTCCGCCCATGATGCTCGCGCGCGTCGCCGACAGCCTCTACTGGCTGGGCCGATACATCGAACGGGCCGAGCACCTGTCGCGTCTGTCGTCCGTCATGCTGAACGCTCAGCTGGATCAGACCGACTCCGGCGCCCAGGCGATCTGGATCGCCATGGCCGCCGTCGGCGAGCCCGGCGACGGCGAGGACGTCGGCTCCTTCGAGGCCGCCCAGGCGCTGGTGCTCAATCGCGGCGATCCCAACTCGGTGGTCTCGTCCCTGGCCCGGGCGCGCGAAAACGCCCGCCAGGTCCGCGACCAGATCACCACCGAGACCTGGGAGCGGCTGAACCTGCTGTATCTCAAGGTCACAGACGCCAAGGCCGCCAAGGAGTTCTCGGACGCCTCGGCCAACTTCCTGCACGACGTCATCGCCGACCTGCACCTGTTCAAGGGCGCGGCCGACACCACCATGAGCCATGGCGAGAGCTGGCGGTTCATGATGCTGGGCATCTACATGGAGCGCGCCCAGCTGGTCTCGCGCCTGTTGGAAGTCTGCTTCGCCGAGAGCCCCGCCCACGGCCAGGTCGACGACCACGTGGCCCTGGTCAGCGTTCTGCGCATGGCCTGCGCGCTGGAGCCCTACCTGCGAGTCTACACCGCCGAGATCGAGCCGCGGCACATCCTGGAGTTCCTGGTCTTCGACGAGGACTTCCCGCGGTCGATCCGCTTCGCCACCGCCCAGATCGAACAGCATCTCAGCGCCATGGCCCGTAGCGCCTTCGCGGGCGAACGTCCCGGCCCCGAGCGCCTGGCCGGTCGCCTGAAGGCCCGCCTGCAGTTCGCCGATGTCGACGAGCTGGAGGCCGTCGGCGCCGGCCCGCTGCTGACCACCGTCGTCAACGAGTGCGCCCGCATCCACGAAGCGATCTACGAGACCTTCGTGGCCTACCCGCTCGAAATGCGTCTTCCGGCTTAAGGTGCCCGCCCGTGCTGCTCGAAATCCGCCACGTCACCCAGTACCACTACGAGAAGCCTGTTCGGGAAAGCCTGATGGAGCTGTGGATGCAGCCCCAAAAGACAGCTCGCCAGCGCCTGGTCAGCTTCGAGCTGGACCTGGAGCCGGCCGCTCAGGTGTTCTCGTACGCCGACAGCTTCGGCAACGCCGTCTACCACTTCGACGTGCCCCAGCCGCACGACAAGCTGACCATCATCGCCCGCTCGGCGGTCGAGACCGAGGCGCCGGCCGAGCTTCCCGAACATCTGGACACCGGCGAATGGGACCGCCTGCGCAGTGAGTTCGTGCGCGGCGAGTGCTTCGACTTCCTGCGCCCGCACGGCTTCGTGCAGACCACCGAGGCCCTGCGCACCTTCATCAACGCGCACGACCTGGACACCCTCCGGCGCAAGGACCCGCTGACCGCGGTCCGCACATTGTCGGAAACCATCTACCGCGCCTTCGAGTACCAGCCGGGCGTCACAGACGCCGACAGCCCGATCGACCTGGCCCTGAGCGCCGGGCGCGGCGTCTGCCAGGACTTCGCCCACATCATGCTGGCGATCTGCCGCGAGTGGGGCATCCCGGCCCGCTACGTCTCGGGCTACCTGTTCACGGACCGCGACGCTGGTGATCGCTCGGACCCGGACGCCACCCACGCCTGGGTCGAGGTCTTCCTGCCCAGCCTGCGCTGGGTGGGCCTGGACCCGACCAACAACATGATGACCGGCGAGCGCCACGTCGGCGTGGCGGTCGGCCGCGACTATGCCGACGTCACCCCGTCACGCGGGGTCTACAAGGGCGATGCCGACAGCCAGCTGGCCGTGGGCGTCACCGTCCGTCGCGCCCGCGCCGCCTTGGCCGAACCGGAGTTCCTGCGCATGGCGCGCCCCAGCTTCGCCGGCGGCCGTCGCCGTCCGGACGCCGCGCTGAAGCAGGAGCTGCACCAGCAGCAGCAACAGCAGCAGCAGCAGTGATTTACTGAAGAATCTCGGGCGGCAGGTTGGCCGCGAACCGGCGGGCGATGTCCAGCGCGCCGGCCGCGCCGCCGGCCCGGGGACCGATGCGTTCGGTCTGCAGGAACTGCACGCCGATCTCGCCGCCCGATCGCCAGACGACATGGGCCAGGTGCACCCGGCGGCCGCCCGCATCGACGAAAACGAACTTGTCCGGCGGCGTGTTGATGCCGGCGATCGACAGGCGCGCGCCCTTCTCGGCCACATCCAGCAGCGAGCACTTCCACGAGCGCGGATCGTCGACGATGTAGATCTTGCGCGCCGCGGGCATCCGGGCATGCGCGCGGCGTTCAGCGCCGGTGGGCTCGACCATGACCATGCGACCTTAGAACTCCCGCCAGAACGCCGCCGAGTCGACGAAGGCGATTTTAGCGCAACCTGACGCGACGCGCGCCCTGATTGAGCTGCGTTCGTCCGAGGTCAGCCTAACGGCGAAGTTCTTAGGCGGCGTAAACGTGAGCCTTGCGGGCGGCGATCTTCACGGCGCCCTGGAAACGGGCGGCTTCGGCGCGCGAGGCGCTGATCTCGATCGGTCGGCCGTCGATGGTGGTGGCGTTGACCGTGGTCAAGGCGCCCTGCACATGGGCGCGCTCCACCCGCACCTCGAAGCCGCCATCGTCCAGAACGAAGTCGTGCGGCCGGACATAAGCCGTGGCCGAGCCGTCGCGCAGGCCAGAGGCCGGCAGGCGCAGCGCGCCGGCATTGAACTGGCCGCCGCCCACCTGCCCCTCGAAGCAGTTGGCTTCGCCCACGAAGCCGCAGACGAAGGCCGTCTCGGGCTGGTCATGCACCTGGTCGGGCGTGCCGATCTGCTCGATCTGGCCCTTGTTGAGGATGGCCACACGGTCGGCCAGCTCCAGGGCCTCTTCCTGGTCGTGGGTCACGAAGATGGTGGTCACGCCGGTAGCGTCGTGCACGCGGCGCAGCTCCTTGCGCAGCGACTTGCGGACCGTGGCGTCCAGGGCGCCGAACGGCTCGTCCAACAGCAGGACGCTGGGCTGCACGGCCAGCGCGCGCGACAGGGCCACGCGCTGGCGCTGGCCGCCCGACAGCTGCGAGGGGTAGCGCTTGCCCAGGCCGTCCAGCTCGACCAGCTTCAACAGTTCGTCGACCCGGCGAGCGATCTCGGCCTTGTCCGGCTTGTCCTTGCCCTTCCGTACGTCCAGGCCGAACGCGATGTTCTTGGCCACGGTCATGTGCTTGAACAGCGCGTACTGCTGGAAGACGAAGCCCACGCGGCGGTCGGCGGCGGACGCGAAGGTCACGTCCTGGCCGTCGAACAGCACTTGGCCAGCGTCGGGGAATTCCAGGCCCGCGATCGTGCGCAGCAGCGTCGTCTTGCCCGAACCCGAAGGCCCCAGCAGCGCCAGCAGCTCGCCGTCGGCGATCTCGAGATCGACCTTGCTGAGCGCGGGATAGCGACCGAACTTCTTGTCGACGGAGCGGATGGAGATGGTCATGGGCTCGTGATGTCCAGTCAGTGTCCGCCGCGCCCGCGCATGCCCGGCTGGGCGGCCTCGACCGCCGTCTTCAGCACCAAGGTCACCACGGCCAGCAGGCAAAGCAAGGCCGCGACGGCGAAGGCGCCGACGAAGTCGTACTCGTTGTAGAGGATCTCGACATGCAACGGCATGGTGTTGGTCAGGCCGCGGATATGGCCGCTGACCACCGACACCGCGCCGAACTCGCCCATGGCGCGGGCGTTGCACAGCAGCACGCCGTACATCAGGCCCCAGCGCACGTTGGGCGCCGTCACCCGCCAGAAGGTCGTCAGGCCGCCCGCCCCCATCGAGACGGCGGCTTCTTCCTCGGCGGTCCCCTGCTCCTGCATCAGCGGGATCAGCTCGCGGGCCACGAACGGGAAGGTCACGAAGACCGTCGCCAGCACGATGCCGGGCACGGCGAAGATGACCTTGATGTCGTTGTCGACCAGGTATTCGCCAAACCACCCCTGTAGGCCGAAGATCAGCACGTAGATCAGGCCCGCCACCACCGGCGACACCGAGAACGGCAGGTCGATCAGGGTGATCAGCAGCGCCTTGCCCTTGAAGTCGTGCTTGGCGATCGCCCAGCTGGCGCACAGGCCGAAGGCGGCGTTGAACGGCACCGAGATCGCCGCGGTGATCAGGGTCAGCTTCACGGCCGCCAGGGCGTCGGCGTTGCGGATCGCGGCCAGCGCGACGCCCAGGCCCTTGCGCAGCGCCTCGGCGAAGACGGCCACCAGTGGCAGGATCAGGACCAGCGCCAGAAAGGCCATCACCGTCCCGATCACCAGGACCTTGGCCCACAGCGGATCGTCGGTGGCGCGGCGATGCGAGACAGCGGCCATCAGTCGAACCTCCGCGCCCAGGCCTGGATGGCGTTGATGATCAGCAGCATCGTGAACGAGACGCTCAGCATCACCACCGCGATCGTCGCGGCGCGGGCGTATTCGAACTGCTCCAGCTGGATGATGATCAGCAGCGGCGCGATCTCGGACTTGTAGGGCATGTTGCCGGCGATGAAGATCACCGAGCCGTACTCACCAACGCCCCGCGCGAACGCCATGGCGAAGCCGGTCAGCCAGGCGGGGGCCAGGGCCGGCAGGACGATGCGCAGGATGGTGTCGATCCGGTTCGCGCCCAGGCTGGCGGCGGCCTCCTCGACATCCTCGGCCGCGTCGCGCAGCACGGGCTCGATGGTGCGGACGACGAAGGGCAGACCGATGAAGATCAGGGCGATGGTCACCCCGATCGGATTGTAGGCGGCCTTGATCCCGAGCGGCGTCAGGAATTGCCCGACCCAGCCATTGGGCGCGTAGAGCGTCGCCAGGGCGATGCCGGCCACGGCGGTCGGCAGGGCGAACGGCAGATCGACCAGGGCGTTGACCAGGGTCTTGCCCGGGAACTCGTAGCGGACCAGCGCCCAGGCGGTCAGCACGCCGAATATGCCGTTGATCACCGCCGCCACGAAGGCCGCCCCGAAGCTCAGGCGGTAGGCGGCCAGCGACCGCTGCGACGTCGCCATCGCCCAGAACTCGGCCGGCGACTGATCGGCGGCCTTCAGGACCACGGCGCTCAGCGGGATCAGGACGATCAGCGACAGGACGGTCAGCGTCACGCCCATCGTCAGGCCAAAGCCCGGAATCGCCGATCGCCGACGGAAGAACGGCCGCTTTCCCTTCGGCGCGGGCGGCCGGCGGGCGGCGGTCTCGGCGGTCATCGTCTGATCGTCGTCCAGGGTCCGGGCTCGCCACATGGCTCTAGGCAAAGGCTGAACGCGCGGAGCCCTACCGAGGTCCCTGCGGCGTCGTTGAAACTGAGCCGCTTAAATCTCTAGCCCGGCAATGGGGCAAACGAGAAACCCCGGCCGGGAACGCAGAAAAACTGGCCGCGCGGACGATTGCGTCGCCTGCGTGAAATCCTGGAACCGTGAGGGATCGGCGCGTCTTGCGCCGGGAAACCTCCAGGAGATCAGAGGTTTGAAAATGGTAGGCCGGGTGGGGTTCGAACCCACGACCATTCGATTAAAAGTCGAATGCTCTACCACTGAGCTACCGGCCCGCTAACGTCCGGCGGGCGCCGGTTGGAAGCGGCGCGGACCATAGGCGGGGGGCTCGTGCGTCGCAAGCATGGTTTCGCCGTTTTTCCGATGGATGACGGCAAAGCTGTGAGCGGGTTAGGGTGAGTCATGCGTGGAACCTTGCTTTTGGCGGTCTTTTGCGGCGCGGCGCTGGCTGGAACAGCCGATGCGCGCCAGAGGCAGGAGGCGCCGCCCTTGCTGGGCGCGCCGCCTCAGCACCAGGACGCGCCGGGCGAACCGGCCGACGAAGGCCGAATCAGGTCGACCAATGAGGCCAATCGCGACGGCCTCTCCGGCGCCATGCAGGCCCCTTTGCGCGACGTGAACCTGGTCCGCACCAAGATCCCGCGCGTGCTGTTGGAGGCGATGGACGATCCCTATCAGCGCCCGGCCCGCGCTGACTGCTTGAGCCTGATCGCCCTGGTCACGCCGCTGGACAGCGCCCTGGGCGAGGACATCGACCGCAATCCGCCGGTCGAGGGTGAGGACCTGATGGACCGTGGGCGCAAGGCGGCCGGCCAGGCTGCGCTGGGCGCGATCGCCAGCACGGCCCAGGACATGATCCCGATGCGCGGCTGGGTTCGCAAGCTGACCGGCGCCGAGCGCCACGATCGCCTGGTCCAGAGCGCCATCACCTCGGGCAATGTCCGTAGAGCCTATCTGAAGGGTCTGGGCGAGGCGCGCGGCTGCAACCCGCCGGCCACGCCGCAGCACAGGCCGCCGACCGCGCCGCCGGTCGTCGATCCCGGCATGCCGCCGCCACGCGATCCCTACGGCCCGCGCAAGCCCCGCTTCCCGATCTTCAAGGAAGAAGGCCCGACGGTGCCGCAAGGCCCCAGGGACAACTAGCCTTCGCTCAGGTGCCGGGCGCGGAAGTCGCGGCGGAACTGCTCGAACCGGCCCTCGGCGATCGCCGCGCGCATCGCCGCCGTCAGCGCCTGGAAGAAGGCGATGTTGTGCCAGGACAGCAGCACTTGGCCCAGGATCTCTTCGGCCTTGAACAGGTGGCGCAGATAGGCCTTCGAGTAATCGCGGCTGGCCGGGCAGTCGCTGTTCGGATCCAGCGGCGACTCGTCCTCGGCGAACTTGGCGTTCTTGAGGTTGATCGCGCCGTCCCAGGTCCAGGCCTGGCCGTGGCGGCCCGAGCGGGTGGGCAGCACACAGTCGAACATGTCGACGCCGCGCGCCACGGCTTCCACCAGGTCGATCGGCTTGCCGACGCCCATCAGGTAGCGCGGACGATCCTCGGGCAGCAGGCCTGGGGCGTAGTCCAGCACCTCGCACATCGCCTCGTGGCCTTCACCGACGGCCAGGCCGCCGATGGCGTAGCCGTCGAAGCCGATCTCGCGCAGGCGGTCTGAGGACTCGCGGCGCAGGTTTTCGAAGGTCGAGCCTTGCTGGATGCCGAACAGCACCTGGCTGTCGCGCGCGCCAAAGGCGTCCTTGGAACGCTGGGCCCAGCGCGCGGAAAGCTCCATACCCTTGCGCGCCCTCGCCTCCTCGGCCGGCCAGGCGACGCATTCGTCCAGCTGCATGACGATGTCGCTGCCCAGCAGGTCGGCCTGGATCTCGATCGAGCGCTCGGGGGTCAGCACGTGCTTGGAGCCGTCGACGTGGCTTGAGAAGGTCACGGCCTCCTCGGTCAGCTTACTGATCCCCGACAGGCTCATGACCTGGAAGCCGCCGCTGTCGGTCAGGATCGGCTTGTCCCAGCGCATGAACTTGTGCAGCCCGCCCAGGCGCGCCACGCGCTCGGCCGAGGGGCGCAGCATCAGGTGATAGGTATTGCCCAGGATGATGTCGGCGCCGGTGTCCTTGACCTGGTCGACGGTCAGAGCCTTCACGGTCGCGGCCGTGCCGACGGGCATGAAGGCCGGCGTGCGAATGTCGCCGCGCGGGGTCTTCAGGACGCCGGTGCGAGCCTTGCCGTCGGTCGCGTTGATCTCGAAGGGAAAGGCCATCAGGCGGTCTCGTCTTTGAACAGCAGGCTGCCGTCCCCGTAGGAATAGAAGCGGTAGCCCGTCG
>JAEXJH010000260.1 GCA_023445955.1 Pseudomonadota bacterium | reverse complement strand
AAAAGACACCGTCGCGGGGCGCGGCGCCCCCCCCCCCCCGCCTCGCCCCGCAGAAGGTCTGCCGCCAACTCGGGCGCGCCGATCTGCAGGAAGACCACGTCCCCGCCGTGGCCGGTGAACATGACGTCGGCTTGAGCCGCCTCGAACGCCCCGGCCAGCAGCAGGTCGTACTCGATGTCGACGGCGTTGAAGTTGGGTTGAACCGAACGGGCGCAGAACGCCACGCTCTCCACGCTCATGGTCATCGGTGCGCGCGCCAGCTCTGTCAGTGGCGCACCGATTTGGTCGGCCACGGCCTGGGCGTAGATGCGCTCGTCCGCCTCGGCCTGATCGCGGAAGAAGTTGGCCAGGCGCACGGGCTGGCGGCCGAGCGTGGCCAAGGTCGTGGCGACCAGGGACGAGTCGAGTCCGCCGGACACTTCGCAGAAGATCCGCTCTGCGCCATGCGCATGAGCTTCGACACAGGCGTCAACCACCTTCACCAGCACCGGCGCCAGGTCGGCAGAGCGCGTCTCCGGTCGTCGAGCCCGACGCCGGGCAAATTCGGCTGGCGACCACAATGTCGTCAGGTTGTCGCCCTGCGGCCCGTGCCGGCACGTACCCGGCGGCGTCCAGGCCAGACCCGACAGGGGTGGCGCGGCGCCGGCTCTGGGCGGCTCGGCCAGGATGTCGCTGACCAGGGTCCAGTCGATGGCCAGCCGCTGCGGCGCGGCCAGGCCATCGGGCACGCCCGACCCGACCAGGCAGACTTCATCACGCCGCCAGGAGAAGACGCCAAGCGCGCCCATCGGCGCGGCCAGCACCACCGGAGGGTCGACGCGGCGCGGGACGAGGACGGCGGCATAGTCGCCCCAGGCGCCTTGCACCAGAACCTTGCAGGCCTCAAGCGGATCAACATCGGCCAGCCCGTCGAGCCTGGCCATGGCCGTCTCGCCGCGGTCGGTGGCGGCGCGATCGAAGGCTCGGCCGACCAGCACGCCACCGACGCCGGCTAGGCCGATGATCGGTGTGACCAAGGGCGGCGCGCCGCCGCTGACGAAGACGGCCAGGGCGTAGGCCTTCAAAGCCAGGGTCCATTCGGACTGTGTGGTCAGGTCGGCGACCATGGCTTCGAAAGCTTCGGCGGCGCGACCCGGCGCATGGGTCAGGACGAGATAGCCCACGGCTAGACCGCCATGATCGGGGCGTAGGCGCAGAGGCGTTCGGCCTCGTCGTCGAGAGCGACGTCACCGACCTGAAGCCAGCAGTGCGCACGGAAAGGCCAGGTCCGCACCCCGAACATCCAGCGTGCGCCATGCCCCAGAGCGTTGAGATAGGCCAGGAGCATATGGCTGCGGAAAAGACAGAGGCCATCGACCGGCAGCCAGGGCGACAGTCGTCGGTAGACGGTCAGATCCGACAGCAGGCGTAAGGAGGGCGCACGGTCCGGGGCTGGACCGTGACGCTCGACCAGCCGCGCCATCGACCAGGACCTGCCCCGACGGGCCGCCAGTATCGCCAGCACCAGGGCCCGCCAGTGGCGCAGCCTGGGCCGGCGATCGATGCTGCGGATTTGTTCATCGACTAAACGGCGTGCCGTGCGGCTCGGTACGACCAACTCGGCGCCGCAGACCGGCGCTGCCTCTGGCGCCGCCTCCACCAGTCCGGACTCGACCAAGGCCTGGCCAAGGCCGGGTAGCTCAGCGCGCAGTGAACGTTGGCCTAGGGTCAGCGCGCCCTCGGGAAGGGGCAGGCAGAAGTAGGCGTCGTCACGCGGACTGAAGAGCACAAGGTCGGACCCGACCAGGACGGCATGCACGCCGTCGGCCAAACGCAGCCCCATGGCGCGCTCCGGATTCTTGAGGAAGAGGACGGCTGGCCGGACGCGGCCAGCAAGAGCGGGCAGATCGCTATGGAGAAGTCTCCAGCATCTGCCCGCTCAGCCAGGTTGCTCGCCCGAAGCGAGCGTGGCGACGTTCAGGCCGGGTTGTAGCGTTCCGACGTGAACATCTCCGGCAGAATGGTGCCGGTGGCGTCTTGGGTGAGCGCGGAGGCCGCGCCCAGGTGGATCAGTTTGAAGGTCGTCATCTTGGAGACTCTCGGTTGGGGCCGGTCGCTTCAGCTTCCGGCGTACGACGACGGTGCAATGAGCGCCCTCGCCGGTGATCCGGCGACGGACAAGCCGTCGCCGGAGGCGGGCCGGTCAGATGCCGGAGTAGGCGTCCGGCTGGAAGACCTCGGGCACCAGGATGCCGCTGCCGTCCTGGGTCAGGGCCTTGGCGGAGCCCACGCAGATCAGCTTGAACGAGTCACGCATTGGAATTCTCCTTTCCGTCGTTGTGCAGCCGCAAATTGCGGCTCCACCAGCACACGACCATCACGACGAATATACAAACCTATATTTGGCGCACTGAGCGGAGGCCCAAAGCCACGACGAGAATTCGGTCGGCGAACCTGCGGCGACGCTGCAGCGGACCTCGAACGGCTTGGCTGCGTTTGCGAGCGTCCTGTCCCGAAAATGCCGCCACCAGGCCCTCGAGACTGACCTCTGCGTCCCCCGCGACGGTCGCGGCGGCGTTGGTGAAAGGCGTCAACTGCGCGGCTACGCGCCGGTAGGCCTCCCCCAGCGCCGCCTGGTCCGCGGCCGTCACGATGACAGCGACACCGGCCTCGAAAGATGCCGCATCGGTAAGGTCCACCGGCCGCCCGCCAATCAGCTGGACGGCGCGATTGGCCAAAAGCTCGGCCAGATCGTACTGGCCGGCCAGCGACCGAGGATCATGGGTGGCGCCGGCGTAGCCCGCATCGGCTCGCAGGATCAGACCTTCCCCGGCCAGCGTCGCGAGCGCTTCGCGCACGGGCGTCTGACTGAGGTTCAATTGCTTGGCCAGCGCGTTGATCGGGATCATCGCCCCCTGGAGCGGGGGAAGCGTCGCAACGCGCTCGCGGACAAACGCAATCGTCCTGTCAAAAGGGTCCCGGTCACGCCCCACCACACTCTCCCACTTCGGCGGGCACGGAGTCTTCTCCGGCAGACTGGACGCGTCGAGGCGCGACGGCGATCGATCGTCGATTTTCCAGGCTCCGCCCTCTCCCACCCGGCGGATTCGCCCTCTGGAAGGTGCGGGTGTCTGGATGCCCGCGTGGGCCATGACGTTCTACTGCCGAAATTAACGCGGGAACCCGTCCGCCAACGGACGACCGAAGCACCGACACAAGGCAACGCTTCCCTAGTCAGACAAATTCTTACCGTAGGGGCCGTCGCCTTCTCGACGAAGCAGAAGCGGCCGCTATAGTCGCTCTTAAGTTGTCCGCTTTTGTTGGAGCGTCGCATGGACGGGTCGCCGTTAAGACCGCTTGCACGCCAGGCCCGTCAGCTCGCCCACATCGTCAAGACCTTGCGCAAGGAACGGCGCATGACGGTTGCCGAAGTCGCCGAGAAGATGGGCGTGGCCCCACGCACCTACCAGGATTTCGAGGCCGGCAAGGGCGAACTCGATCTCTACAAGATCAGGCTGTTCGCCTCGGCCGCGCGCAACGACGCCATCGGCAACATCCTGGCGGTGACCTTCGACGACCCCGAGCTGGCGGTCCAGACGATGGACAACAAGCTGCTCTCCACCTTCTGGATCGCCTTCAAGGAATTTCGAGATCGGGTCGGGGCGCGGCTGACGCTGGTCCCGCCGGCCCTGTTCCTGGCGGCGTTCAGGCGCGCCTTCGAGGAAGTCGAGGCGTACCTGGCCAAGCGCACCGAAAGCACCGAGGAGTGGCTGGAGCGGGCGATTGCCGAGGCCTACCGCCCCTCGCCGCCCGCTCCCGAAGATCCGGGGACCTCTTAGGCGATCAAGCCGGCGGCGGCTTGTCGGCGGGCGGATCGGCGCGCCGGTACCAGACCAACGGCAGCACGCCGTCTTCGGCGGCCATCAGGCGGCCACTGATCGGTTCGGGCCAGCTGGGATCGTCGAGCTTGATGCTCACCACAGCGCCGCTGGCGTCGCTGACGCGCCAGCCCGCGCCACATTCGCGCGTGCCGGAATGGGCGATGTAATCGGGCGCCTTGGCCGAGAACTTCTCGGCCGGCGTCAGGGTCACGGTGACATCGAGCGCCAAGGTATCGACGCGTCCGGTGAAGCCGTCGCCCTCGCGACGGAAGTGTCCGATGGTGAACATGGGTCATCCTTGAGCCCGCCCCTAGAAGGCGCCGAACGGCCCGTCATGGCGGCGGCTCGAGGACCAGCTGGGGGGAGGTGAGC
>JAEXJH010000259.1 GCA_023445955.1 Pseudomonadota bacterium | reverse complement strand
GCGCGATCTCGACCACGCCGAGAAGGAGGTGCGCCGCGTCGCCCGCGAGGCCCAGGTCGCCCGCGAGCGCAAGGACCGCCGCGACGCGGCCGGCCGCAAGTTTGCCGCCAAGGGCAGCGAGCCGAAGATCCTGCTGGGCATGATGGCCGAACGCGCCGAGAACAGCGGCGCGCGCGAGGGCAAGCTGGCCGAGAAGCTGGCGGCCGAGGCGGCGCAGGCCAAGGCGTCGGCCGAGGCCCGCGTTGAGCGCGCCCGGACCCTGGGCTTCGACCTGCCGTCCAGTGGGTTGCCGGAAGGGCGCGGGGTGCTGGCCTTCGATGCGGTGAGCTTCGCCTGGCCGGATGGCGCGCCGGTGATCGAAGGCCTGTCTTTCCGCATCGCCGGGCCCGAACGCGTCGCGGTGTCGGGGCCGAACGGCACGGGCAAGACGACGCTGATCCGACTGGCCACCGGCGCGCTGTCGCCAACCGCCGGAGAGGTGAAGCTCTCCGTCCCGGTCGCCCTGCTCGACCAACGGGCGGCGCTGCTGCACGACGATGAGACCATCTTGGAGAACTTCCGCCGCCTGAACCCGGCCGCCAGTCAGAACGACGCCCACGCGGCCCTGGCCCGCTTCCTGTTCCGCAACACCGCCGCGCACCAGGTCGCCAGCACGTTGAGCGGCGGCGAGCGCTTGCGGGCGGCCCTGGCCTGCGTGCTCTGCGCCGCCACGCCGCCGCAGCTGCTGATCCTGGACGAGCCGGCCAACCACCTGGATCTGGCCTCGATCGAGGCCGTAGAGGCGGCGCTGTCGGGCTATGACGGGGCGCTGCTGGTCGTCAGCCATGACGCGGATTTTCTGGACGCGATCGGGGTCGAGAGGACGATAAGCTTGGGCGGCAAGCCATGACGACCGACCTCGAAACCTTCATCCTGGACCGCCTGCCGCTGGAGCCCGTCCCCGGCGTGCCGGAGATCCGTCTGCACCGCGCCGGTCCTCGCAGCGGGCTGATGCGGCTGGCTGAGGCCGATCCGGACTTCGGCTCGCCCTACTGGGCGCGGACCTGGGGCGGCGGGCTGGCCCTGGCGCGTCACGTCCTCGACCATCCCGAGACCGTCCAGGGCAAGCGGGTGCTGGATCTGGGCGCGGGTTCGGGCCTTGTGGCCATCGCCGCCGCGATGGCCGGGGCGGCCGAGGTCGTGGCGGTCGACGTCGATCCCTACGCCGTGACGGCCACGCGCCTGAACGCTGTCGCTAATGGCGTCTCGGTCGAGGCGCGGCTCGGCGACCTGACGACGGGCGAGCCGCCCGCTGTCGAGCTGATGCTGGTGGGCGATCTCTTCTACGATCCGGAGCTGGCCAAGCGCGTCACGGTCTATCTTGAGCGCTGTATCATCGCCGGAATCGCGGTGCTGATCGGCGATCCCTTCCGCGCCTACCTGCCGACCGAGCGCCTGCGGGTCGTGGCCGAGTATCCGGTGGCCGACTACGGCGACCCCGACGGCGCAACGCGAGCGGCGGCGGTGTTTGCGTTCGTGCGGTAGCGCTTCCGCCAATCCTCACCACATCCCACCCATGCTGAACACCGATCGAGAAGAAGCCTGCGTCGCCATCGAGACGCCCGCGAGCCTGACCGAGATGCTGGCCGGCTATGCTTGGGCGCGAGACACGGTCGGCGAGTCCGGCGGAGCGATCTATCGCCTGTTCGGCCGCGCCGACGCGCCGGACCTCTATCTCAAGCGCGGACGGGGGCCGGTCGCCGACGACGTGGCGGACGAGATGGTTCGCCTGCGCTGGCTGGCGGAGCGTCTGCCCGTTCCGGCCGTGGCCGGCTTCGTCTGCGCGCCGGACGAGGCCTGGCTGCTGATGGACGCGATCGCGGGCCAGACCGCCTATCAGCTGCTGGAAGCGGCGGGCGACGACGAGCGAGAGGCGATCGTCGACGCCCTGGCGCGACATCTGAAGCGCCTGCACGCCATCCCGATCGAAGATTGTCCGTTCACCAGCGACCATCGCTTCCGCCTGGCCAAGGCGCAGGCGCGGCTGGAGGCCGGCCTGGTCGACGCCGAGGACTTCGATGAGGAGCGGGAAGGGATGACCGCGCAGGCGGTGTGGGACCAGATGATGGCCCTGCTGCCGCTCTCCGCGGACACGGTCGTCACCCATGGCGACTACTCGCTCGACAACCTGATCCTGCGGGACGGCGCGGTGGTCGGTTGCATCGACGTCGGCCGCGTGGGCCTGGCCGATCGCTATCAGGACCTGGCCATCGCCTGGAACGGCCTGGGCGAGTTTGGCCGTCCGCTGCAGGCGCGCTTCCTGCGAAGCTACGGGATCGATCGGCCCGATGAGGGGAAGCTGGCCTTCCACCTCATGCTGGACGAGTTCTTCTAGGCCTTGCGGTTTAGCGTGATCGCCGAGCCGTGCTGGGGGCGGTCGTTGACCATGCCGCCCGAACCATAGGTCGTCGACGGCGCGGCGCGCTGGCTGGCGATTTCCTGGGCCACGGCGTGGACCAGGCCCTCGGTGACGGTCTTGGCGGCGTTCACGGCGCGAGCCTGGCGGGCCAGCACGGCGTCGAAGGCCTCGGTGGCGCGCATCAGGCGCTGGCGCAGCTCGGGCCGCGCGCTCTCGATCAGAGCGGGGTTGTGGCGCACCCGCATCGACTCGTGGCGATAGACATTGGCCAGCTTGGCCGTCTCTTCGACGTACTGCGCCGCCTCGTGCGGGCGGTGGGTCTCGAAGGCGGTGGCTTCCTTGGCGATCAGGTCGGTGAGGCGCTCGGTCAGCAGGGTCAGCTGGTGGACGCGATCGTCGGCGTCGACGGCGGCGATGGCCATGGGGTTACTCCTTCAGACCTTGCATCTTCAGCATTTCGCGCTGGATCGTGGCGGCCAGGCCGATCCCGCCGGCCTTGGTCACTTCCTTCGACATCGCGTCGGTCAGGACCGACTTGAACATCTCCTCGCCGTTGCCGCCGCCGAACGGTTCGGAGGTTTTCACGCCCTCGAACATCTGCTGCATCATCACGGACATGAACGAGGACTCGAAGCTCTCGGCCGTCGCCTTGATCTTGGCGCGGGCCTTGGTTTCCTTGGCGGTGTCCTCGACCGCGCCCTGGATGGCGGCGCCGGCGGTCTTCACCGCCTGGGCGGCCGTCTTGACCGTGGCGGCGGCTGCGCCGAACTGCGGAACGTAGGTGGAGATCGTCGAGAGCGCGCTCATCACATCACCTCGATGTCGGCTTGCAGGGCGCCCGCGGCCTTCACGGCCTGCAGGATGGAGATCATGTCGCGAGGCGTGACGCCCAGGGCGTTCAGGCCGCCGATCAGGCCCTTCAGCGACGGCGCGCCGCCCAGGGTCAGGAACTGCTTGCCCTTCTCCTCGTCGACGCTGACCGTCGACTGCGGGACGACCTTGGTCTGGCCCTGGCTGAACGGGGCCGGCTGGCTGACGGCGGGGTTTTCCTGGACCGAGATGGTCAGGTTGCCCTGGGCGATGGCCACCTTGCTGATGCGGACGTCGTCGCCCATGACGATCACGCC
Source organism: Pseudomonadota bacterium (assembly GCA_023445955.1). GTDB lineage: Bacteria > Pseudomonadota > Alphaproteobacteria > Caulobacterales > Caulobacteraceae > Caulobacter. Next base: position 2,201 of record JAEXJH010000259.1, on the reverse strand, counting down.
GGCCACTTCGTCGATCACCACCTTGGCCGGGCCGTCGGGCTCGACTTCCAGGTTCTCGATGGCGGTCATGAAGCTGATCATGTCCATGCCGGCCGGGGCGCGGGTGGCGATGACCGTCGGGTTCTGGGCCTGGGCGCAGTTGGGGAATTTCTGGTTGATGGCGTCGGCCACGCGGCGCGCCGTGGTGAAGTCCGGATTGCGCAGGGTCAGGCGCATGATGTCCATGCTGACCATCTGGAAGCCGGTCTCGCGTTCGATGACGCCGCCGCCGGCGATCCGACCAGCGGTCGGAACGCCCTTCGTAACTGAGGATCCCGAAGCGCCGCCGGCCGAAACCGAACCGGTCTGCACGGTGCCTTGCGCCACGGCATAGGTCTGGCCGTCCGCGCCCTGCAGGCTGGTGACCAGCAGGGTGCCGCCCAGCAGGCTCTTGGCGTCGCCCAGGGTCGAGACGGTGACGTCCATCTTCGAACCGGCGGCCGAGAACGGCGGCAGGTTGGCGGTGACCATGACGGCGGCGGTGTTCTTGGTGTTGAGATTGCCGTCGCGGACGTTGACGCCCTGGCGTTCCAGCATGGCCTCGAGGCTCTGCTTGGTCATCGGCGCATTGCGCAGGCTGTCGCCCGTGCCGTTCAGGCCGACGACGATCCCGTAGCCGACCAGCGGGTTGTCGCGCACGCCTTCGAAGGCGACGATGTCCTTGATCCGCGACTTGGCGAACGCCGGCGCCGCGATGAACGCGGAAGCGGCGACCAAGGCGGTCAGCAGGGTGCGAAAGAATGAACGCGGCATGGCAATCTCGTCGTGGGGAACGTCCCCACGCCGCCCCATGCCAGAAGCGGGCCAGTTTCCTGAGGTCGCTCAGGCCCTTGTGACTCAAGGGATTCGAGATTTGGCGGTGGTCCGCCGGGCGCCTCGCGGCAGAATCTGCCCGGCATTAACCATACTTCAAGCGCACGATTGGATATTGATGACGCTGCGGGATAAGTGACTCGCACGCGTAAGCTTTTTGGAGCTGTCGGATGAAGGTTTCCAGCACGGGGGGCGTAGGCGCGAGCGGCGCATCGCGGGCCAAGCCGGCCGGCGGATCGTCAAGCTTTTCGCTCCCGTCCGTGAACGCCGCCAGCGGCGCGGCGAGCACCGCCTCGGTGGGCGGTCTCTCCGGCGTCGGTTCGGTCGACGCCCTGCTGGCGCTGCAGGAGATGGGCGCCGTCGGCAGCCCGCTGGAGCGCAAGCGCCGCGCCGTGCGCCGCGCCGAGCACATCCTGGACCTGCTGGGCGACGTCCACATCGGGATGATCGATGGCGACATCTCGCACGACACCCTGGACCGCCTGACCCGCGCCATCCGCGAGCAGCGGGAAAATACCGAGGACCCCAATCTGGAGGGCATCCTCAACGAAATCGAGACGCGCGCCGCCGTCGAGCTGGCCAAGCTCCAGGCGCGGAAAAGCTGACATGGCCAGGGCAGGGACCTCGAAATCGGTTTTTCCCTGCCACGCTTGGCTTTTTCGCGCGTTTTACAACCATCGTCGCCGTGTTTGCGGCCCTCTTGCGGGAGGCGCGCGACCTGAACGCGCCGCTCACGCGAGGTTCATTGAACCCGGCTCACCTTTTGCTATAAGCACGCAGCCCTTAAGGGCTGAGTTCATTGGGGCGTGAGGCGTTGATGCAAACGGCCACTGTTCTTGTAGAGAAGTCTGATTATCGTCCTTCCGAGGACGAGCCTTTTATGAACGAGCGGCAGCTTGAGTATTTCAAGGACAAGCTGCTCGCCTGGAAAGAGGAGATCCTTCGCGAATCTCGCGAAACGGTCGCCCATCTCCAGAAAGAAACCGAGAACCACGCCGATCTCGCCGATCGCGCGTCCTCGGAAACGGATCGGGCTCTTGAGCTCCGTACCCGCGACCGCCAACGCAAGCTGATTTCCAAGATCGACCAGGCCCTGCGCCGAGTCGAGGACGGCTCGTACGGCTATTGCGAGGAGACGGGCGAGCCCATCGGCCTGGCCCGACTGGATGCTCGCCCCACGGCGACCATGAGCGTCGAGGCCCAGGAACGCCACGAGCGCCGCGAACGCGTCCACCGCGACGACTAAGCATCGCTTCAGGCGACTGATGTGTTTCAAGCGGCCTTGGGTGGGGAGCCCAGGGCCGCGTTTGTTTTGTGGTGGGGGGCGTAAGGTGGGGCGGCGGGGCCGG
>JAEXJH010000258.1 GCA_023445955.1 Pseudomonadota bacterium | reverse complement strand
GGCTTCCTTTGCGTCGCGAGGCGCGCGACTCGCGGCGAACGCGCGACCGGGGCAAGCGCTGCCGGTGCAACCGCGGCCAGTACAAGTAAGGCGTTACTTCATTGCGCCTAAGGAGCGAGCGTCGCTCGCCGACCGGCGTTCATTTCCCAGGCAACCGTACGCGTACGGACCTTCACGCTTCAAGAACGGCATACCCTACATCAGTCTGTCTCAAAGACGGAGCAATGTGCGGCATTGCTGCGGGTTGGAACCGCAACGAGGGGAAAATCGAATGTTGATGAAACGTCTGGCGGCGGGGGCCGCCTTGAGCGTCCTGACCTTGGCGGCCGGGAGCGCGGCCTATGCTCAGGAAACCACCGCCGCCCTGCACGGGCAGGTGATGAACGGCGGCGTCGCCGTACCGAACGCCAGCGTCACTGTGCTGCACACGCCGTCGGGCACGCGCGCCATGACGATGACGGGCGCCACCGGCGCGTTTGACGCGCGTGGCCTGCGGGTCGGTGGTCCGTACACGGTAACGGTCTCGACGCCCGATGGCGGATCCAAGACCTATACGGACCTCTTCCTGAACCTGGGCAAGACCACCGACCTGGACGTCGAGCTGGGCGACAGCGCCCAGGTCGAGGCCATCGTCGTCTCGGCCGCCAGCCGCGCCAACAACGACCAGGGTCCCAAGACCGTCCTGAACCGCGATGACCTGAACGCGATCGTCGCCGTGACCCGCGACCCGCGCGACTTCGCCCGCCGCGACATCCTGGTGGCCCAGGATCTCTCCGGCGGCCGGGCCGGCACCAACGGCGGCGGCATCTCGATCGCCGGCTCCAACCCGCGCTTCAACCGCCTGGCCGTCGACGGCGTGTCGGCGCAGGACAACTTCGGCCTGGCCCAGGGCGGCATGAGCACCGCGCGCGGTCCCGTGACCCTGGACGCCGTCGAGCAGTTCTCGGTCGCCGCGGTCCCGACCGACGTCGAGAACGGCGACTTCGTCGGCGGCGCGCTGAACCTGGTGCTGCGCTCGGGCGGCAACAAGTTCCACGGCGTCGGCTTCGTGAACTACCTGAACGAAGGCATGGTCGGCCGCCACTACAGCGACACCCGCGTGCCGCAGACCATCAGCCAGAAGAACTACGGCGGGTTCCTGTCGGGTCCGATCATCAAGGACCACCTGTTCTTCGCGGTCAGCTACGAGACCTACAAGACGCTGGACACCACCCAGTTCGGCGCGCCGGGTTCGGGCGCGGCCAACATCTTCTCGAACGGCCTGACGCAGGCGACGATCGACTCGATCGTCAACACCTACAACAACAACTACGCCAGCGACTATCCGCTGGGCGCCATTCCGCTGACCCAGCCGGTCACCGACAAGAAGTACTCGGCCAAGATCGACTGGAACATCAACGACCGGCACCGCGCCAGCCTGACCTATCGCAACGCCGAGAGCAGCTCGCTCCAGCGCACCGATCTCAGCGCCACCACCGCGGCCCTGTCGTCGCACTGGTACACGCAGTCCAACAAGGACGAGGCGACCACGCTGGAGATCCACTCCAACTGGACCGACAACCTGTCGACCACGCTGAAGGCCACCTATCGCGACTATCGCAACGGCCAGAACCCTCCGGGCGGCCAGAACTTCTCGGACGTGCGCGTCTGCACCGCCGGGACCTCTGACGCCACCCTGACCAGCTGCGCCGCCGGCTTCTCGCAGGTCTATTTCGGCCCCGACCAGTTCCGCCACGCCAACGCCCTGGCCGAACAGGAAACCCGCTACCAGGCGGTGGGCGAGTACAGCCTGGGCGACAACCGCTTCAAGTTCGGCGCCCAGGCCCGCAAGGCCGACGTGTTCGACGTCTTCGTGCCCAACTCGCGCGGCCAGTACTATTTCGACTCGATCGCCGACTATCAGGCCGGTCGCGCCAGCCAGCTGATCTATCAGAACGCCGTCACCGGCAATCCGAACGATGCAGCGTTCAACAGCACCTACTGGACCTATTCGACCTTCGCCCAGGACACCCTGGACATCACCGACAACCTGCAGGTCACCGCAGGCGTCCGCTTCGACTGGTACGACGAGCCCGATCGCCCGATCCTGAACCCGAACTTCACCGCCCGTAACGGCTACACCAACCAGAAGACCATCGACGGCCTGCATGTGCTGATGCCGCGCGTCTCGGTCGACTGGAAGCCCAGCGACAGCCTGCGCTTCACCGGCGGCTTTGGCCTGTTCGCCGGCGGCTCGCCGGACGTGCTGACCGGCATCGCGTTCTACAACACCGGCTATGCGACCTCGCAGGTCACGATCCAGCGCACCACCACCGGCGCCTTCACCGAAACCGGCGGCACGCCCGGCTTCACCCAGGCGATCGGCTCGGCCGCGCTGGACGGTCTGAACACCGATCCGAAGTTCGGCCTGGCCGTCCCGACGATCGTCCAGCAGCTGCAGCAAGGCACGCTGTCGGGTTCGCCGACCATCCCGCCGCTCAGCGAAGTGATCGCCATGTCGCCGACCTTCGAGATGCCGGGGCAGTGGAAGCTGTACCTGTCGGGCGAATGGCGCGGTTCGGGCAAGTGGACCGAGGGCTGGACGGCCACGGTCAACTACATCGCCACCCAGGCGCAGAACGAGATCACCTACTACGACAGCCGCGCCCAGCCGCTGGTGGTCAACGGCGTGCAGCAGTTCCTGCCGGACGGCCGCATCCGCTATGACGGCCTGGCCGCCACGACGCCCGGCAAGAGCTCGACCAACCTCGGCTCGAACCGCGACGTGATCGTCAGCAACGCCGACAAGGGCGAAAGCTGGACCGCCTCGGCCCAGATCTCCAAGCGCTTCGACTGGGGTGGCGACTTCTCGCTGGGCTATGCCCGCCAGAACATGAACGACATCAACGCCGGCCTGTTCTTCGGCACCACGGCGGGCTCGCTGTACGGCGGCGTCGCCGCCGGCATGGACCCCAACCGTGACTACCTCGGCCGCTCGGTCTACGAGATCAAGAACCGCTACAAGGCCGAGTTCAGCTATCGCAAGAAGTTCTTCGGCGACAACGAGACCCGCGTGACGCTCTTCGCCGAGCGCCAGGACGGCCGTCCGTTCGGCTTCTACATGCAGGACCGCCAGTCGGGTCGCAGCCAGGTGTTTGGCGTCAACCGCACCGCCCAGATGCTGTACGTGCCGGATCTCAGCGGCAACGGCGGCGCCAGCGGCCTGGACTACGGTCTGGTCAGCTTCGCCACCCCGGGCGACCTGGCCCTGTTCAAGAAGTACGTGACGCAGTTCAACCTGCCGACCGGCCTGGTGCAGAAGAACACCAACACCAACGCCCCGGTGAACCGTCTGGACGCCCAGTTCAGCCAGGAGCTGCCGACCCTGATCAACGGCCACAAGCTGAAGCTCCAGGTCGACGTCCGCAACCTGCTGAACCTGATCAACCGCGACTGGGGTCTGGTGTCGGAATATGGCGACATCAACACCCTGGCCCGCGTGGACTGCCTGACCTCGACCGGCGCCCTGGCGTCGACGAGCGACGCCAGCTGCGCCCGCTACCGCTACTCCAGCGTCCCGACCTCGGTGACCAAGACCCGCAACACGGGCCTGTCGCTCTGGTACATGCAGGTGTCGCTGCGCTACGAGTTCTAGTCTTCTAGCAAGCCGATGAAGGCCCGCGACGCTCCGGTGTCGCGGGCCTTTTTCGTTTCGGCCGCGCCCCCGCAAAAACCTTCCAAGCCTGGCCGTGACTCGGCGCAACTTCCCCCATAGGGTCCCGTCCCGCGCTCTTGAAGTTGCGCTGGAGGGGTATCGAATGGATCGTCGGCTGACGGCGCTGGCCGCCTTGTTGTTGATGTCGGGCTCGGCCCTGGCGCAGACCGCGCCGCCGGCGCCCGCCGCCGCTGCGGCCGCCAAGAGCGACAAGCCCGCGAAGTGGGATGTGAACGCCCCGCCGGGCGTCGCCACCCGCGAGGTCAAGATCTCGGTCGACAACGGCACCTGGATGAACGTCGACGTCTCGCGCGACGGCAAGCTGATCGCCTTCGACCTCTTGGGCGACATCTACACCATGCCGATCGCCGGCGGGACGCCGACGCGGATCGCCGAGGGCCTGGCCTACGACCACCAGCCGCGCTTCTCGCCGGACGGCAACCGCATCGCCTTCACCTCGGACCGGGGCGGCGGCGACAACATCTGGGTGATGAACCTGGACGGCAGCGACAAGCGCGCCGTCACCAAGGAGGACTTCCGCCTCCTGAACCAGCCCAGCTGGAGCCCGGACGGCCGCTTCATCGTCGCCAAGAAGCACTTTACCACCGGCCGCTCGCTGGGCACCGGCGAGGTCTGGATCTACCACGTCTCGGGCGGCGGCGGCGTGCCGCTGGTCAAGCGCGCCAGCGAGGTGCTGCAGAAAGAGCTGGGCGAGCCGATCTACGCCGCCGACGGCAAGAGCATCTTCTACGTCCGCAACATCACCTCGGGCCCGATCTTCGAATACGCCCAGGACTCCAACACCGATCTCTTCGACATCGAGCGCTATGAGCTGGAGACCGGCGAGGTCACCACCGCCGTCTCGGGCGTCGGCGGCTCGGTGCGTCCGACCCCGTCGCCGGACGGCAAGAAGATCGCTTTCGTCCGCCGCGAGCGCGCCAAGTCCAAGCTCTATGTGAAGGACCTGGCCTCGGGCGAGGAGAAGAAGATCTACGACGCCCTGGACCAGGACGTGCAGGAGACCTGGGCGGTCACCGGCGTCTATCCGAACATGGCCTGGACGCCGGACGGCGCCAGCGTGGTGTTCTGGGCCGGCGGCAAGATTCGTCGCGTCAACGTGGCCGACGGCGCCAATAGCGTGATCCCGTTCAAGGTCGACGACACCCGCGTGGTGATCGACGCCATCCACCCGACGGTCGAGATCGCCCCCGACAAGTTCCAGACCAAGATGCCCCGCTGGGCCAGCGTCTCGCCGGACGGCAAGACCGTGGTGTTCGAGACCCTGGGCAAGCTGTGGACCAAGCCGACGGCCGGCGGCAGTGCGCGTCGCCTGGTGACCAGCGACGAGGCCGAGTTCGAGCTGTTCCCCGCCTGGTCGCGCGACGGCAAGACCATCGTCTTCGTCGGCTGGACCGATGCGGGCCTGGGCCACATCCGCACCGTCTCGGCGGCCGGCGGCGCGGCCAAGGACGTGATGAGCCAGCCGGGCCACTTCGGCGTCCCGCAGTTCTCGCCCGACGGCAAGACCATCGTCTACGAACAGCGCCGCAGCGGCGGCCTGACCTCGACCCGCTGGTCGCAGGACGCCGGCGTCTATCGCGTGGCGACCAGCGGCGGGACCCCGGTGCGGATCTCCCGCGACGGGTCCGAGCCGCAGTTCGGCGCCAGCAACGACCGCGTGTTCATGGTGATGTCCGAGAAGGGCAAGCGCCAGCTGGTCAGCACCAACCTCTCGGGCGAGGCCAAGCACGTCCACGCCAGCGGCGAGCTGGTCAACGACTACCAGGTCGCGCCGGACGGCCAGAACGTGGCCTTCCGCCAGAACTACGAAGCCTTCGTCATGCCGCTGCTGCCGGGCACGCAGGACGTCTCGGTCGACCAGAAGGGCGGCCCCCTGCCCGTCACCCGGGTCAGCGCCGAGGGCGCGGACTTCATCAACTGGTCGAACGGCGGCGCGCAGATCCACTGGAGCATGGGCCCGACCCTGTTCACGGCCAACACCGAGGCGCTGTACGCCAACGCCCCGGCCGCCGCTGACGCCCCCAAGGACGCCGGCAAGTTCAAGCCGATCGCCACGGGCCTGTCGCTGTCGATGGAGGTCGCCGCCGACAAGCCGACCGGCGTCATCGCCCTGACCGGCGCGCGCATCGTGACGATGGCCGACAAGGCCGGCGGCATCATCGACGACGGCGTCATCGTCATCAACGGCGACCGCATCGTCTCGGTCGGTCCCAAGGCCAGCGCGGTCATCCCCGCCAACGCCAAGCTGATCGACGTGGCAGGCAAGACCATCATCCCGGGCCTGGTCGACGCCCACGCCCACGGCCAGCAGGGCGAGGACGATCTCGTCCCGCAGCAGAACTGGTCGTCGATGGCGAACCTCGCCATGGGCACGACCACGATCCACGACCCGTCGGCCCGCGCCGCCGAGATCTTCGTGGCCGGCGAGATGCAGCGGGCCGGCAAGATCCTGGCCCCGCGCACCTTCTCGACGGGCGAGATCATCTACGGGGCCAAGTCGCCGGAGGTCTATGCCGAGATCAACAGCCTGGACGACGCGCTGGCCCACGTCCGCCGGCTGAAGTCGCAGGGCGCCCACAGCGTCAAGAACTACAACCAGCCCCGCCGCGAGCAGCGCCAGATGGTGGTGATCGCCGCCCAGAAGGAGGGGATGGAGGTCGTGCCGGAGGGCGGCTCGCTCTACAGCATGGACATCAGCCTGGTGCAGGACGGCAACTCGACGCTGGAGCACAACCTGCCGGTCGAGAATTTCTACGACGACGTCGTCTCGCTCTGGTCGCAGACCAAGACCAACTACACCCCGACCCTGGTGGTGGCCTATGGCGGCCTCGCCGGCGATCCCTACTGGCGCCAGCACATGGACGTCTGGAAGCACCCGCTGCTGTCCAAGCACGCTCCGCCCGCTCTGCTCGCGGCTCGCAACGTCCGCCGCGCCGCCGCGCCGGAGGAGGACTATGTCGACGGGATCACCGCCCGCGAGGCCAAGAAGCTGGCCGATCGCGGCGTGCAGGTGGCCATCGGCGCCCACGGCCAGCAGGCCGGCCTGGGCCCCCACTGGGAGCTGTGGTCGTTCGTCCGCGGCGGCTGGACCCCGGTCGAGGCCCTGGCCGCCGGCACCATCGCCTCGGCGCGGTCGCTCGGCTACGCCAAGGACGTCGGCTCGCTGGAAGCCGGCAAGCTGGCCGACCTCCTGGTCCTGGACGCCGACCCCACGGTCGACATCCGCAACAGCGACAAGATCAACCGCGTGATGCTGGGCGGCCGGATGTACGACCCGGCGACCTTGAACGAGGTCGGCACGGGCAAGCGCACGCGCCAGCCCTACTGGTGGGAGCGCTCCGGCGAGACCTTCAGCGGCAGCCAGCCGGCGGAGTCGACGACGGAGGATGTGGGCTAGGCGCCCCGCCCGACACGCGAAAACGCCGCCCGGCGATGAACCGGGCGGCGCTCTTTTCAGGTCGCGGAGAGCTCTAGTACTTCACCTTCAGGCGCGCGTACCAGAAGCCGCCGTTCATGCCGAACGGACCGCCCGAGCGCGGATAGATCTGACCATCCGCGGTGCTGCCGGTCAGGGCGTAGATCGGGTTGGCCGTGGTCGGCTTGAGCTTGTCCGGATAGGCGTCGAACAGGTTATTGGCGCCGACGGTCAGGGTGTACTTTTCGGCGAGCGTGTAGCTCACGTCGAGGTCGGCCGTGACCTTCGAGCCGAACGTCTGGCCCGGATAGTCCTGGTTGGTGCTCCAGCTGCTGTAGTAGTTGCCGCGAACATTGACCAGGAAACCGCCGACCTCGTAGCTGGCCGAGGCGTTGGCGCGGTGTTTCGGCGTGATGTTCTCGATGTCGTAGATCCGGTCGGCGCCGATGGCGACCGGGTCGGACTTGGTGACCGTGCTCTTGTTGTAGCTGTAGGCCAGCGTGAAGTTCAGCGGGTTGCCCGCCAGCTCTGTGCGATAGCTGGCGACGGCGTCGACGCCCTTGGTCTTGGTGTCGAAGCCGTTGGTGAAATAGGCCACCGCGCCGCCGACGCCGACCGCGGCCAGCGCGGGCTGGGCCACGATGTCGGCCGCAACGACATCGAACGTGCTCGTGATGCTGATGCGGTCCTTCACCTTGATCATGTAGCCGTCGACCGTGAGGGTGAAGTTGTCGATCGGCTTGAAGACGAACCCGACGCCGTAGTTGGTGGACTTCTCAGGCGTCAGGGTCTTGGCGCCGAAGTACTTGGCGATGGCGCTGGTCACCGGATAGGTGCCGGTCTGGACCTGCTCGCCGCCGGGGGCGAAGGCCGTCGTCAGGATCTCGGTATTGCTCTGGCCGGGCGACGGCGCGTGGAAGCCGGTGCCCACGGTGCCGCGCACCGAGAACATGTCCGACACCCGATAGAGGGCGTTGGCCTTGCCCACGAAGGTGCCGCCGAAGGTGTCATAGTCCTCGTAGCGTCCGGCGACGCCGACCGTGAAGGCCTCGGTGATGTCGGTCTCGGCGCCGACATAGACGCCGTAGTTGCTCTGGGTCGACGTCTTGGCCGAGGCCGGGCTGGTGCCGCCATAGCCGCTGGCGCCGGGCGACTGCGACGCCGTCTCGGGGCTGCCGTTCACGATCGAGCGCGTGTAGACGCCGGGCGAGACCTGCACGTAGAGCGGCTGCACGGCGTAGGGACCGGCGGCGTAGGACTGCAGGTCGCCGGCGGTCGCCTCATACTCCTCGTGCCGGAACTCGGCGCCGCCCGACAGGGTGATCGGGCTCGCGAAGCCGACCTCGATTGGATAGGTCAGGTCGAGGTTCAGGTTGGTTTCGCGCTGGATCAGCTTGCCGAACTTGAACTCCGTCTGGCTGGTCGGGCCGAACGAGGCGTTCAGCGACTTGGTCATCGCCAGGTCCAGCGAGTTCTTGGCCACGGTGGCCGAGAGGTCGTAGGTCAGGCCGCTGTCGGCCGTCCCCCGCGCGCCCGCCGTGCCGTAGAACTGCTCGACCACGCCCTGGAAGCGCGGGGTGAAGCCGGCCGGATAGACCGACGTGAAGCTGAAGGTGTTGGTGTTCTTGACGAAGCCGCCCGCGGGGCAGCTGGCGTTGCCGACCGGACAGGGCGTCAGATAGATCGGCGCGAAGGAGCCATTGCGCCCCGGCGAACCCGTGGCGGCCGTGCCCGTGCCATTGTCGACCGCCAGCGGCGTCGGGGCCGAGATCGGCGAGCGATAGTTGAAGCTCTGGTCGGCTTCGCGATGCCCGACATTGGCGGTCAGATAGAGGTGGGTGTTGGGGTTGACGTCATAGCCGGCGTTGACGAACACCTTGTAGCCGTTGGTCGGCGACGAGCCCCAGATCTGCGCCGGACCCGGATAGTTGGGCAGCTTCGTCGCCAGGGTGGGGTTGGTCGCCGCGAAGACGGCCGCGATGGGCCGGGTGGCGCCGCGGCTGGTTTCGCCGTCGTCGAAATACTCGCCCGACACGTTGACGAAGCCCGCGTCGAACAGCTTGAAGCCGGCGTTGGCGGCGAACTGATAGCTCTTGCCGTCGCCGCTATAGGTCTGGCCATAGCGCGCCTGGGCCTCGAAGCCGCTGTTGCTGTCGCGCAGGCCGTAATTGATGACGCCGCCGATAGCGTCGGAGCCGTACTGGGCCGTCGCGCCGTCGCGCAGGATCTGCAGGTTCTTGACCGCGATCGACGGGATCATCGACAGGTCGACGGCCTGCGCGCCCAGCGACAGGGCGGTGTCGCCGCCCGTCACCACCTGGACCAGGGCCGAGCGGTTGTAGCGCTTGCCGTTGATCATCACGAGCACCTGGTCGGCGCCCAGGCCGCGCAGCGACGGCGCGCGCACGAAGGTCGAGGCGTCGGAGATGGTGTTCTGCGGGACGTAGAACGACGGGACGAGGTTCTTGACCACGTCCAGCATGTCGGCGGCCGGCTGGCGGGCCAGTTCCTCACCGCCGAAGACGTCGATCGGCGACGGCGAATCCACGACCGAGCGGTCGGTTCTGCGCGTTCCGACCACGATGATGGAGTCGAGCTCGGTCGTGGTCGTATCGCTCGCCTGGGCCTGCAGGCCGGCGGCGTTGGCAAGGTTGGCGCACCCCAGGGCGATCGAAAGAGTCGAGATCCCCGAAAGCAGAATGGTCCTTGAAATCTTAGTCATACATGCCCCTCGTAGCGCTCTAGGCGCGTTGTTTCTTTTCGGGGCGCTTCCCAGCGACGTAATTTTCTTGTTTTGATGTTCGAATACAGGCGCGGTTTTTGATGTTTGCGCTGTCGAAACAGTTCGTCAGTCGCGAAATATCCGCAAGAGCTACCACCATCGCGGGAACGTAACGGCGGTCTTTGAGGCCCCGGCTGCGCCATTGCGCGGCGCCCGCCCTGCTTTTTGGGCAGGGCCGTGATCAGAATTGCGGCGCTCGGGCGCGCCGCCCGCATGGCGCCAAAGCCCCACCGCGTCGAAAGTAAA
>JAEXJH010000257.1 GCA_023445955.1 Pseudomonadota bacterium | reverse complement strand
CCCGGGCGCCTTCCTGCCCCTGGGTCAGGTCAAGGGCTCGGCCACGCGGGGCGACGCGCCGGGCGGCGGCGGACCGGCCGCGACCCTGGACCTCACCGCCGAGGACGTGGCGACCGGCGCCTGGAAGGTCCGCTCGGCGCGGATCAAGGCCGACGGCCCCCTGGCGCGCCTGCCGCTGTCGATCGACGCGCGGGGCGACGCGCCTGGCGGCCGCTGGCGTATCGGCGGCGCGGGCGAGCTGGCCCAGAGCGGCAAGATCTACGACCTGTCCCTCGACGCCGCCGGTCGCATGGGCCGCACCGAGATCAAGACTCGCGAGACGGCCAAGGTCCGCTTCGGTGACGGCCCGACCCAGGCTCGCCTGCGTCTGGCCATCGACAAGGGCAGGGCCGACATCGACGCCGACCTGGGCGGCGCCACGGCCATGTTGAAAGCCGAGTTGGCCGGCGTGGCCATCACCGCCTTCAATCCCGACCTGGACGGCGATATCGACGGCTCGTTCAACCTGCGTGGCCAGGGGGAGACCCTGACCGGCGACTTCGACATGCGCCTGGCCAATGCTCGCGAGCGCGGCGCCAAGGTCGAGCAGTCGCTGAACGCCAAGGTCCATGGCGACCTGACCGACCGCCGCCTGACCATCGTCGCCGAAGGCGACAACAGCCTGGGCCTGAAGGCCGACGCCAACCTCGTCCTGCCGGTCGAGGCCTCGGCCAAGCCGTTGCGGCTGATGATCGACAAGAAGCGCGGCGTGCAGGGGCAGTTCTCGGCCAAGGGCGAGATCAAGCCGCTGTGGAACCTCCTGATGGGCGCCGACCGCTCGCTGTCGGGCCGTATCAATCTGCAAGGCAGCATCGGCGGCACCCTGGCCGACCCGCGCCTGCTGGGCTCGGCCACCTTGGACAATGGCGGCTTCGAGGACGGCCAGACGGGCCTGCGCCTGCGCAATGTCGTGCTGCGCACGGCCCTGGCCGACAACGCCATCGATGTCAGCCAGGCCATCGGCGAGGACGGGCAGGGCGGTACGATCTCGGGCCAGGGCCGGATCAGCCTGGCGCGCGACGGCGTCGGCAACTTCAAGCTCGACATGAAGAGCTTCCGCCTGATCGACAATGACCTGGCCTCGGCCGTGGCCACCGGCCAGGCGTCGGTGAACCGCTCGGCGGACGGCAAGATCAAGCTGACGGGGGCGGTGACCCTCGATCGCGCCGACGTCTCGGCCCAGAGCAAGACCCCGGTCGGCGTCGTGGCCATGGACGTGATCGAGCGCAACCGCCCGCAGGACCTTGACCAGGGCTTGCAGCGTCGTCCCAGCACCGGCGGCATGATCCTGGATCTAGACCTGAAAGCCCCGCGCCGGGTGTTCGTGCGGGGCCGTGGCCTGGACGTCGAGCTATCGCTGGACGCCCATGTCGGCGGCACCTCGCTGGCCCCGCAGTTGTCGGGCGTGGCCCGCATGGTGCGCGGCGAGTACGACTTCGCCGGCAAGCGCTTCGAGTTCGACGACAACGGCGTGGTCTATCTGTCCAGCCAGCTGGACCGCATCCGCCTGGACCTGTCGGCCACCCGCGAGGACACGACCCTGACGGCGGTGGTCAAGATCCAGGGCACGGCCGCCAAGCCGGAGATCACCCTGACCTCCAAGCCCGAGCTGCCCAGCGACGAGGTGCTTAGCCAGGTGCTGTTTGGCGCCTCGGCGGCGCAGCTGTCGCCGATCGAGGCCGCCCAGCTGGCGTCTGCCCTGGCCTCGCTGGCCGGCGGCGGCGGCTTCGACGTGATCGGCAACCTGCGCAGCTTCGCCCGCCTGGACCGTCTGGCCTTCGCGGAAAGCGCCACGGGCATGACGGTGTCGGGCGGCAAGTACGTGACCGACGACGTCTATGTCGAGATCATCGGCGGCGGCCGCGAAGGGCCGGCGGCTCAGGTCGAATGGCGTGTCCGGCGAACCCTGTCGCTGGTTTCCAGGATCGGCAGCCAGAACGACGCCAAGCTTTCCGTGCGCTGGAGAAAAGACTACTAGAGACGCAAGGCTGTTGCGCGGGTGACCGGTTTCCTCATCAGAGGTGACAACGTTTTACCCGCGGCCCTTGGTTATCGTGACTGAGGGAGGACCGGCTTTTCATGCGACTCAATTCAGAAGATCGCGCGGTTCTGGATCACATCGCGCGCGATGGCGGCCTGATCGTCGATCGCGCCGTGGACTGGTGCGCGCTAAACTCCGGCAGCCGGCATCTGGCCGGGCTGGAGCGCCAGAGGCAAGTTCTGCTCGACGCAGCCGCAAGCCTGCCCGCCGCGCCGATCGAGACGCCGCTGTCGCCGTCGCGTGAGATCAGCGCCGACGGTCGCGAGACCGAGTTTCCGCATCCGCCCTCGTTGGCCGTGATCGTGCGCCCCGAAGCGCCGGTCCAGGTCGTGCTGACCGGCCACTACGACACCGTCTATCCCGAGACGAGCCCGTTCCAGGTCGTTCGCACCCGCCCCGACGGCGCGCTGCACGGTCCCGGCATCGCCGACATGAAGGGCGGCATCTCGGTGATGCTGGCGGCGCTGGAGGCGTTCGAGAAGCATCCCGATGCGGCCAATGTCGGCTACCGTGTGCTGCTGTCGCCCGACGAGGAGATTGGTTCGATCGCCTCGGGTCCGGTGCTCGCCGAGTTCGCGCGACAGGGCCATGTCGGCCTGACCTACGAGCCGGCCCTGGCCGACGGGGCGCTGGCCTCGGCGCGCAAGGGGTCGGGCAACTTCCACATTGTCATACACGGCCGCGCGGCCCATGCCGGCCGCGACTTCGCCGCCGGCCGCAACGCGATCATCGGCGCCGCGCGTATGGCGGAGAAGCTGCACGGCCTCAATGGTCAGCGCGATGGCGTCACGGTCAATGTCGCCCGCATTGACGGCGGCGCGCCGCTGAACATGGTGCCGGATGTGGCGGTTGTGCGCTTCAACGTGCGCTTCCCGGAAGCGCAGGCCGCCGCCTGGTTCGAGGGTGAGGTCGCCCGCATCGTCGGCGAGATCGGCGACGACCTGCACGCCCACCTGCACGGCATGATCACCCGCGGCGCCAAGCCGTTCAACGCCGCCCAGCAGCAGCTGTTCGGGGCCGTGAAGGACGTCGGCGCGTTGCTGGGCCAGGACATCGCCTGGAAGCCGTCGGGCGGCGTCTGCGAGGGCAACAACCTGTTCGCCTCGGGCTTGCCGAACGTCGACACCCTGGGCGTTCGCGGCGGCGACATCCACAGCGAAGCCGAGCACGCCTGGCCCGAAAGCTTCGTCGAGCGCGCCCAGCTCTCGGCCCTGATCCTGATGAAACTGGCCAGCGGCGAGATCGACGCCAGAGCGATCCGCGCGGCGATGGGGGAACACTGAATGCTTGTCGTCCGTCCCGCCGGCTCCGCCGACTTCGACGCTCTGATGGAGCTGGCCGTGCTGTCTGGGCGCGGCTTCACCAGCCTGCCCGAGGACGAGCCGACCCTGCGCGCGCGCCTGGCCCTATCCGAAGCCAGCTTCCAATCCAACGTCGCGCCGCCCGAGGCTTGGTACACCCTGATGCTGGAGGACCTGGAGGCTAACGACGTGGTCGGCGTCGCCGGGGTCAAGGCAGGCGTGGGTCTGAAGCGGCCACACTTCTCGTTCCGGGTGGTCACCCTGGCCCAGTCTTCGCCGACGCTGGAGAAGCGCTTCGACCACCGGGCGCTGGTGCTGGTCAACGAGTGCGCCGGCTGGTCGGAAGTCGGCTCGCTATTCCTGCGGCCCGAGCGGCGCAAGGGCGGAGCGGGGCGCCTCTTGGCCCAGTCGCGCTACATGCTGATCGGCCTGGAGCCGCAGCGTTTCGCCGAGATGGTGCTGGCCGAGCTGCGCGGCTGGTTCGACGAGGACGGCGGCTGTCCGTTCTGGGACCACGTGGCCAGCAAGTTCTTCCGCCTGGAGTTCGACGAGGCCGACATGATGAGCGCCTCGACCGATGGCCAGTTCATCCTGGACCTGGCGCCGCGCCACCCGATCTATGCCGAGCTGCTGCCCAACGAGGCCAGCGCGGTGCTGGGCCGCGTCCACCGCGAGGGCGAGGCGGCGCGGGCCATGCTGGAGACCGAAGGCTTCCGCTACCAGGGCCTGATCGACATCTTCGACGCCGGGCCGACGGTCGCAGCGCGTCGCGACGACATCAAGACGGTGCGCGAGGCGCGCAGCTTGCGCGTCAAGACCGGCGAGGACGCCTTTGGCGAGGAGGCTCTGGTCTCGACGGGCGCCGTGGCGCGGTTCCGAGCGGTGCGGGCGCCGGTGCTGATCGACGGCGACGCGGCGATCCTGGGGCGCGAGGCCATGGACGCCCTGGGTGTTTCCGAAGGCGAAGTGGTGCGGGTCAAGGCATGAGCGGCGTGTTTATCGATGGCAAGTGGCGCTCGGGGCGCGGCCCGGAACTGGTCTCGACCGACCCGGCGACCGGTGAGGCCGTCTGGCTCGAGGCGACCGCGACCGAGGCCGATGTCGCCGAGGCCGTCGAGGCCGCCCGGCGCGCCTTCCCAGCCTGGGCCGACCGTCCGCGCGAGGAGCGGATCGCGATCCTGCGCCGCTACAAGGAAATCCTGGTCGAGCGCACCGCCGCCTTCGCCGAGGCCCTGAGTCGCGAGACCGGCAAGGCGCTGTGGGAGACCAAGGCCGAGCTCGGCTCGATGGCCGGCAAGGTCGACCTCTCCATTCGCGCCTATGACGAGCGGACCGGGATCACCGAGAACGCGATGCCGTTCGGCCGCGCCGTGCTGCGTCACCGCGCCCATGGTGTGATGGCGGTGCTGGGGCCGTTCAACTTCCCGGGCCACCTGCCCAACGGCCACATCGTGCCGGCCCTGCTGGCGGGCGACACCGTGGTCTTCAAGCCTTCGGAGGAGACGCCGCTGGCCGGCCAGCTGATGGTCGAGGCGCTGGAGGCGGCCGGCGTGCCCGCGGGCGTGGTCAACCTCGTCCAGGGCGGCCGCGAGACCGGCCAGGCGCTGATCAACCAGGAGATCGACGGCCTGCTGTTCACCGGCTCGGCCGCGGCCGGGACCTTCTTCCGCCGCCACTTCGCCGACCGGCCCGACGTGATCCTGGCCTTGGAGCTGGGCGGCAACAATCCGCTGGTGGTCTGGGACGCCGACGACGCCGAGGCCGTGGCGGCCCTGGTTGTGCAGTCGGCCTTCATCACCACCGGCCAGCGCTGCTCGTGCGCCCGGCGACTGATCGTGCCGGACGACGCTTTCGGTCGGAAGGTGATCGAGGCGACGGCCGCCCTAGCCGACAGGCTGTCGATCGGGCCGTGGAACGGCGAGGGCGAGGCCTTCATGGGGCCGTTGATCTCGGCCCGCGCCGCCAACGCGGCTCGAGCGATCGCCGACACGATGGGCGGCGAACGCATCCGGGCGTTGGGCTCGGTCGAGGGGCTGAGTGAGGCCTTCGTCACCCCCGGCCTGGTCGACGTCACCGGCATCGATACGCCCGACGAGGAGCTGTTCGCCCCGTGGCTGCAGGTGCGTCGCGTGGCCAGCTACGACGATGCGCTGAAGGCCGCCAACGCCACGCGCTATGGCTTGTCGGCGGGGCTTATCTCAAACGAATCAAGGCGTTGGGATCAGTTCTTGAACCGCATCCGCGCGGGCGTCGTGAACTGGAACCGGCCGACGACGGGCGCGGCCGGCTCGATGCCGTTCGGCGGTCTCGGGGCGTCGGGCAACCATCGGCCCAGCGCCTACTACGCCGCCGACTACTGCGCCTATCCGGTCGCCAGCTTCGAGGCCCCGGCGGTCACCGACACCCTGAAGGACATCAAGGGGCTGCGGGGATGAGCGGCGCGGTCGAGGCCAATTGCGACGGCCTGGTCGGGCCGACCCATAGCTATGTCGGTCTCTCGCCCGGCAATCTGGCCAGCCAGAAGAACGCCGGCGAGGTCTCCAATCCGCGTGGCGCGGCGCTGGAAGGATTGTCGAAAATGCGCCGGCTGTCCGACCTGGGCATCCCCCAGTTCGTCTTGCCACCGCATGAGCGACCGGCGGTAAGCTTATTGAAGTCGCTAGGCTTTTCCGGTTCGGAAGAGGCGGTGATCGAACAGGCCTGGAAGGATGCTCCGGCCCTGGCCGCCGCCGCCTGCTCGGCCTCGCCGATGTGGGCCGCCAACGCCGCCACGGTGACGCCCAGCGCCGACACCGCTGACGGCCGCGTGCACTTCACGCCGGCCAACCTGCTGACCAACCTGCATCGCAGCCTGGAGGGGCGGCAGACCGCCCGCTCGCTGCGCCGCCTGTTCCCGGACGAGACCCGCTTCGCCGTCCACGATCCGCTGCCGGCCCAGCCGCACTTCGCCGACGAGGGCGCGGCCAACCACGTTCGCCTCTGCGCCGAGCACGGCGCGCCGGGGGTGAACCTGTTCGTCTGGGGTCGCGAGGCTTGGGCGCATTGGGACGGCAAGTTCCCGGCTCGCCAGACCCGCGAGGCTTTCGAGGCCATCCAGCGCCGCCACGGCGCGGCGCGGGCCGTTTTCCCGCAGCAGGGCAAGGCGGCGATCGAGGGCGGGGCGTTCCACAACGACGTGGTCTGCGTCGGCACGCGCGAGTGCCTGTTCTTCCACGAGCGCGCCTTCGAGGATCGCGCCGGGATGGAGCGTCAGGTTCGCGCGGTCGCCGACGGCCTTTTCGAGCCGGCCTTCGTCGAAGTGTCGGAAGCCGACCTGCCGATGGCTGACTTGGTGGCCAGCTATCTGTTCAATTCGCAGCTGCTGGTCGTGCCTGGCGAGGACCGCCTGGTTCTGCTGGCCCCGGCCGAGACCCGCGACAACCCGCGCGCCTTCGCGGTCGCCGAGGGCTTGGCGTCCTCCAATGGCCCGATCGGACGCGTTGAGTATGTCGACGTCCGCCAGAGCATGCGCAACGGCGGCGGCCCGGCTTGCCTACGCCTTCGCGTGGTGCTGACCGACGCCGAGCTGGAAGCGACCAACCCCGCCCAGCGCTTCACGCCGGGCCTGCACACAACGCTCGCCGACTGGATCACGCGCCGCTATCGCGACCGCCTGGCGCCGGCCGACCTGGCCGATCCGCAGCTGCTGACCGAGAGCCGCGAGGCGCTGGACGAGCTGAGCCAGATCCTCGACCTTGGCGGCGACTTCTACCCGTTCCAGAGGACTGCTTGAGCTTCACGATCCGACCTGCAACGGCCGCAGACCGCGACGGTATCGTGGCCGTTCACAAGGCCGCCGCCGGTGTCACGCCCGGCGCCTTGGCTCGCGCGCCCAATGAAATCACGCCGGCCTATGGCGACTACGCCCTGGCCTGCGACATCTGCCTGATCGCGGTCGAGGCGGACGGGACTGTCGTCGGCGAGATCCACGCCAAGCGCGAGACCATCGCTCTCTTCGCCCACGTGCTAGGCGGCCTGACCGTGGCGGTGCATCCGCAGCGGCAAGGGCAGGGGATCGGCTCGCAGCTATTCCAGGCGCTGATCGCCTGGGCGCGGACCCAGGACCCGGCGATCCTGCGCATCGAGCTGGCGGCGGGCGGGGGCAATCCCGGCGCGGTGCGGCTCTATGAGCGGCTCGGCTTCCAGCATGAAGGCCGACAGGTCGCGCGGGGCCGGCTGCCCGACGGGCGGTTCGAGGACGACATCCTGATGGGGATGCTGCTCTAGCCCTTGAGGGCGGCCAGCGCCTCGGGGTAGCGCCGCGACAACGGCGCCTCCAGCACGCCCAACTCCACGGCGTAGTCGCCCGAGCCCTCGGGCTTCAGCCCCGTGACCCGCGCTCGGTTGACCAGCCACGATTTGTGGCAGCGCACGAAGCTGTGCGGCGCCAGCTGCTCCGAAACCGCCGTGAGCGATGAGCGCATCAGCGGGCGACGATCATCGGCCAGGACGAACTCGACATAGTTGCCGGCCGAGCGCACGGCCACGATGTCGGCCACCGGGATCCGGATCAGCCGCGCGCCGTCCTGGATGTCGAAGGTGGCGGGGAGGGCCAGGCTGGTCTCGGCCGGCTTCTGTCCGCCGCGCAGCAGAGCGATCCCGTAGATCGCCGAGGCCAGCACATAGGCCAGGATGTCCTTGCGAAACTCGTAGGGGAACTCGGTCGACAGCGGACCGAAATGATAGGGCTCGTGCAGCAGCACGGCGTGGCCCAGTTTGCGCAGCACGACGAACGCCGAGACGTGCAGCACGGAATAGACGAACACCGCCGCCAGGTGAGCCGACGCGGCCAACCACCAGGGCGGGCGCGTCCGGATCGTCCAGAACGCCATCGCGGCTGGGATCGAGAAGATCACCAGGGTGACCAGGGCGCTGGAGCTCTCCCAGATAATCGGCCGGATCGGGCCCAGCCGCGGCGCGTCGTGCTGGATGGTCAGAATGTTGACGACGCAGATGCAGCCGATCAGCACGAGGCCCAGCAGCCAGGCGCGGCCCAGCCACAGGTGCTCCTCGCCGGTCATCCCGAAAAGGCCGCCGTTCGTCCCTGAAGCTTTTCCGCTTGTCCCAGCCAGCGACCGCTGATCCCCGAGCGCTTGGCCGGCCGCGGTGTGCTGGGTCAGGTCCTTGGCGTCGATCTTCACCACGGACGCCTCTTCATGACCACGACCGCCTTACCCCTCGATCGGCGCTACGACCTCGACTGGATTCGGGTCGGCGCATTCTTCCTGCTGATCCTTTACCACACCGGGATGTTCTACGTGCCCTGGGAATGGCACGTGAAGTCGCCGCACATCGTCGAGGGCCTGATGCCCTTAATGCTGCTGACCAATCCCTGGCGGCTGACCCTGCTGTTCCTGGTTTCGGGCGCGGCGACGCGGTTCATGGCTGACAAGACGCCGGTCGGGAAGCTGACCTGGGCCCGCGTGGCGCGCCTGTTGCCCCCGCTGCTGTTCGCGATGTTCGTGATCGTGCCGCCGCAGTCGTACTACCAGATCGTCGAGTATATCGCCCTGCATCCCAACAGCGGTCTCACGGTCGACAACTTCTGGGTCCGCTATGTCACGGCCTCGGGCCACTGGTGCGGGACGGATGGCAAGTGCCTGACCACCCCGACCTGGAACCACATGTGGTTCGTCGCCTACCTGCTGTTCTACACCCTGGTGCTGGCCGTCATGCTGCTGGTCTGGAAGAAGGCCGGCGAGCACATCCAGAAGGGCGCCGAGTGGCTGCTGAAGGGCGTCGGTCTGTTCGCCTGGCCGATCCTGTTTCTAGGGATGCTGCGCGCCACGCTCTACGCCAAATACGGCGAGACCCACGCCCTGGCTGGCGACCACTATGTCCACGCCGTCTCGTTCAGCGCCTTCCTGCTGGGCTTTGGCCTCGCCAAGTCCGAGGTGCTGCGCGACCGTCTGACGGCCATGCGCTGGCCGGCGTTGGTGATCGCCGTCGCCGCCTGGGCCGTTTGGAGCGCCTATGTCTGGACCTATCGCGCCGACAACGCGGTGCCGCCGCCGCAGCTGAAGCTGCTGATGCGCTTCGTCTTCGCCACGGACACCTGGTGCGCGATCATCGCGATCCTGGGCTTCGGGGCCAAGCACCTGGCCAACAAGGGCGGGCCGGCGCTGCGCTACCTGACCCTGGGCGTCTTCCCGTTCTACCTGGTGCACCAGACCCTGATCGTGGTCATGGCCTATCACCTGGCCAAGCTGGGCCTGCCCCAGGGCCTGGAGGGCGCGATCCTGGTCGCGGCGACCTTCGCCGGGTGCTTCGCCACCTACGAAGTCGTGCGACGCATCCCCGGCGTGCGGATCCTGTTTGGCCTGAAGGGTCAGCCCGCCGCAGCCGAAGCCAAGCGTCCGCCGGCCTTCGCATAGGCCTGGGTGCCGCGCGTGATGACGGTGTCGCCGGGCAGGATCTCGGCGACACCGATCTCGCTGGCGCCCGCCAGGCGGTCATAGAGGGCGCTGAAGTCGCGCAGCGTCACTTCCTGCAGAGTCTGGATCGAGTCGATCACGAAATAGGCCTGCTGGAAGTCGTCGATGCGATAGTTCGTGCGCATCACCCGCTCCAGATCGAAGCCGATGCGGTTGGGCGAAGGATCGTCCAGCGCGAAGATCGACTCCGCTCGCGATGAGACGATGCCGGCCCCGTAGATGCGTAGGCCCGCGGGTGTGTTCATCAGGCCAAACTCCACCGTGTACCAGTAGAGGCGGGCGAGGTTGGTCAGGCGGCCCAGACCCAGCGCCCGCTGGCCGCCCTGGCCGTAGGCCTGCATGTAGTCGGCGAAGACCGGATCGGTCAGCATCGGCACGTGGCCGAAGACATCGTGGAAGATGTCCGGCTCCTGCAGGTAGTCCAGCTCGTGCGGCTTGCGGATGAACTGACTGGCCGGGAAGCGACGGTTGGCCAGGTGGTCGAAGAACACGTCGTCGGGCACCAGGCCCGGCACGGCGACCACGCTCCAGCCGGTCAGGCGCTGGAGTTCCTCGTTGATGCGGTGGAAATCGGGGATGCCCGTGCGGTGCAGGTCCAGCGCGTCCAGGCCACGCATGAACTCGTCGCAGGCGCGGCCGTGCAACATGTCGGCCTGGCGCTCGTACAGGGTGATCCAGACGTCGTGCTCGGCCTGGGAATAGGTTTCCCAGCCCTGATCGATCGTCCAGTCGGGACGCGCGCCCGGGGGCGGTCCGCTGCTAAAGTCACCTTCGCTCATGAAGAGACGCTACGCCCGGATTTTGGCAAAAGCTGTTCGGAGTTTGCGCCGAAAACGCTGTTCGGCGGAGAAGCGTGCCGCTTAGTGCGAGATCCGGGGGCGAAGCTTGTAGAGGCCGTGGTCGAACGACTCGAAGATCACCGCGGTCTGCGGGTGACCGACCGGCTCGCCGCTGTCGTCGGGCAGCAGGTTCTGCTCGGACACGTACGCGACGTAGCTGTTGTCATCGTTCTCGGCCAGCAGGTGATAGAACGGCTGGTCCTTGGTCGGCCGGATGTCCTCCGGGATGGACTGCCACCACTCCTCGGTATTGGCGAACACGGGGTCGACGTCGAACACCACGCCCCGGAACGGGAAGATGCGGTGCCTGACGACCTGTCCGATCGCAAATTTGGCGAGTCTCGAGTTCATGGCGTTAAGGATAGCCAGCCTACCTGACTGAATCCTGAACGTAGAGGTCAGAACCCGGAAGACAAGCGGGCGCCTTCCGGCAGGCGAGTCACATGCTATGGTCGACTCGAAGTGAGGCTTCGCAACGTTCGCGAAGGCCTGCGAGACAGGTAGTAGGGACCATGTCGGAGGCGCCGCGTGCGCCCGGCGCGCCGCAGGGCCGACGCCGGAGGTCTCAGGAGGAGTCCGTCGCGTGCTACGCGGCGCTCGACCTGGGGACCAACAATTGCCGCCTGTTGGTGGCCACGCCCACGCCGCGCGGGTTCCGCGTCGTCGAGGCCTATTCACGCATCGTGCGCTTGGGCGAGGGTCTGTCGCAGACCGGCCAGCTGTCCGACGCGGCCATGGAGCGCTCGCTGGCGGCCCTCAAGGTCTGCGCCGAGAAGATCCGTCGCCGCAAGGCGATCCGCGTGAAGGCGGTGGCGACTCAGGCCTGTCGGGGCGCGACCAATGGTCCCGACTTCGTCAAGCGCGTACAGGAGGAGACCGGCCTAAAGTTGCAGATCATCAGCCCGCGCGAGGAGGCCCAGCTGTCGGTCGCCGGCTGCATGAGCCTGTTCGACCGCGAGCAGGACGCGGCGCTAGTGGTCGATGTCGGCGGTGGCTCGACCGAGTTGTCTTGGGTCGACCTGAAGGGCGGCGGCCTCGACGCCAAGCCGCGCCAGTTCGCCGCCTGGAAGCTGCCGATCAAGGCCTGGCTGTCGATCCCCGTCGGCGTCGTCACCCTGGCCGAGCGCTTCCCCGAGGGCGAGCGCGCCAGCGAGGACTGGTTCCGGGCCATGGTCGACGACGTGAAGGGGCGCATCGAGGCCTTCCCGCACGCCGAGCCGATGCGCGAGATCTTCGCCGAGGGCAGGGCGCATCTGGTGGGCACGTCCGGCGCCATCACCAGCCTGGCGGGCCTGCACCTGGGCCTGCCGCGCTATGATCGCAATATTGTCGACGGTCTCTGGATGGACCGCAGTGACTGCGACGCGGCGTCCGAACGCTTGCAGGGGCTGACGGCCGCCGAGCGGGCCCTGGAGCCGTGCATCGGCGCGGATCGGGCCGATCTGGTGCTAGCCGGGGCGGCCATTCTCCAAGCCGTTCAAGAGCTTTGGCCATGTTCGCGCGTGCGTGTGGCCGACCGAGGCCTTAGAGAGGGGCTCCTGATGTCCCTGATGTCCGAACAGCAGAAGCGCCCGCGTCGGCGCCGTCGCGGCGGATCTCCTA
>JAEXJH010000256.1 GCA_023445955.1 Pseudomonadota bacterium | reverse complement strand
CGGGCCGGGCCTTCCTGCTGCAGGGCGGCGACTGCGACGAGAGCTTCAAGGAATTCCACGCCGACAACATCCGCGACACCTTCCGTCTGATCCTGCAGATGGCGGTGGTGCTGACCTTCGCCGGCGGCAAGCCGGTGGTGAAGGTGGGCCGCATCGCCGGCCAGTTCGCCAAGCCGCGCTCCGAGCCCGTCGAGACGATCGGTGACGAGACCCTGCCGTCCTATCGCGGCGACATCATCAACGGCATGGACTTCACGTCCGAAGAGCGCGTGCCGGATCCGGACCGCCTGCTGAAGGCCTATGGCCAGTCGGCCGCGACGCTGAACCTGCTGCGCGCCTTCGCCAGCGGCGGCTATGCCGACCTGCACAACATCCACCGCTGGACCCTGGGCTTCGTCGGCGACAGCCCGCAGGGCGCGCGCTATCGCGAACTGTCGGACAAGATCACCGAGAGCTTGGCCTTCATGGCCGCCATCGGTGTCACGCCCCAGAGCCATCCGGGCATGCACCAGGTGGAGTTCTTCACCAGCCACGAAGCCCTGCTGCTGGGCTTCGAGGAGGCCATGACCCGCGTCGATAGCACCTCGGGCGACTGGTACGACACCAGCGCCCACCTGCTGTGGATCGGCGAGCGCACCCGCCAGCTGGACGGCGCGCACATCGAGTTCATGAAGGGCGTAAAGAACCCGATCGGCCTGAAGTGCGGCCCGACCATGGAGGGCGACGACCTCCTGCGCCTGATCGACGTGCTGAATCCCAACAACGAACCGGGCCGCCTGACGCTTTACGGCCGCTTCGGTTCGGACAAGATCGCCGACCGGCTGCCGCGCCTGATGAGGGCCACCAAGTCGGCCGGCCGCTCGGTGGTCTGGGCCACCGACCCGATGCACGGCAATACGCTGAAGGCTTCGACCGGCTACAAGACCCGGCCGTTCGACCGCATCCTCGGCGAAGTGAAGAGCTTCGTGGAGATCGCCCAAGCCGAGGGCGTCCATCCCGGCGGCGTGCACCTGGAAATGACGGGCCAGAACGTCACCGAATGCCTGGGCGGCGCCCGGGCGGTTTCGGAGACCGATCTGGCCGATCGCTACCACACGCACTGCGACCCGCGCCTGAACGGTGAGCAGGCGCTGGAACTGGCGTTCCTGGTGGCCGAAAAGCTGAAATCGGCCCGCGACGACCAGCGTCGCCAAGCTGCGGGCTGATGCTCAACGGCTGACGCGGCGGTCGTTGGTGATCGCTGTTCAGGTTGAGCGAACATTGAAACGTTTGCGATGCAGCGCGCGGCGGCTTGACCCGTCGCGCGGCGCTCTCCAATGGTTGTTTGAAGGGAGAGCCGAATGCGTTTGCGTCAAAAGATTAAGCGGGAAATCCGTTTCCTGAAGGGACTTTCCCGGACGCTCAAGCGCGTGAAGTCTATCGCTCCCGACAGTCCCAACTTGATCTGCGACGACCTGGAAGCCGCCGTCGACAAGTGGCGCGACCGCCAGGCGATCACCTTCGAAGGCAAGTCGGTCACCTATGCCGAGCTGGACGCCATCGCCAACCGCTATGCCCACTGGGCCAAGGGGCAGGGGATCACGCGCGGGCAGACCGTGGCGCTGTTCATGCCCAACCGGCTTGAGTACATGGCCATCTGGTACGGCCTGA
This sequence comes from Pseudomonadota bacterium, assembly GCA_023445955.1. Classification (GTDB taxonomy): domain Bacteria; phylum Pseudomonadota; class Alphaproteobacteria; order Caulobacterales; family Caulobacteraceae; genus Caulobacter. Next base: position 4,598 of record JAEXJH010000256.1, on the reverse strand, counting down.
CCAAGATCGGCGTCGCTACGGCCCTGATCAACAATCAGCTGACCGGCGCGGCTCTGGCGCACTGCCTGAACATCTCCCAGGCGATGCACTGCATCGTCGACCCCGAAACCTCGCCCTGTTTCGAGGACGTAAAAGGGCAGCTGACCCGCCACATGCACCAGTGGGTGCTGGGCCCCGTCCATGGCGAGCAGCGCGACCTGGTCAAGGCGCTGAAGAGCTGCAGCCAGCTGCGCCCAGACCGCGAGACGGCCCGTGACGGCATCGTCGCCAAGGACACAGCCCTCTACATCTTCACCAGCGGCACGACGGGCCTGCCCAAGGCCGCGCGCATCACCCACATGCGCGCCCAGCTCTACATGCGCGGCTTCGCCGGCTCGACGGGCTCCAAGGAGACCGACCGCATCTACGTGACCCTGCCGCTGTACCACGCCACCGGCGGCCTCTGCGCCATGGGCGCGGGCCTGCTGAACGGCGGCTCGATCGTGCTGCGCAAGAAGTTCTCGGCCACCCACTTCTGGCCCGAGATCGTCGCCGAGAACTGCACGATGTTCGTCTATATCGGCGAGCTGTGCCGGTACCTGGCCAACCAGCCCGAGCACGAGCTGGAGCGCGCCCATAAGATCCGCATGATCTTCGGCAATGGCCTGCGTCCCGACGTCTGGAACGACATGCTGGACCGCTTCAAGGTCGGCGACGTGCTGGAGTTCTACGGCGCGACCGAGGGCAACGTCTCGCTGTTCAACTTCGATGGCAAGCGTGGCGCGATCGGCCGGATCCCCGGCTATCTGAAGAAGAAGTTCAACATCCGGATCGTCAAGTTCGACGTCGAGACCGAGATGCCGATCCGCAGCGCCAACGGCTGCTGCATCGAGGTCGCGCCCGGCGAGGTCGGCGAATGCATCGGCCATATCGGCGCCGACGCCCGCTCGAACTACACCGGCTACGCCGACAAGGCCGCCACCGAGAAGAAGGTCCTGCACGACGTCTTCCAGAAGGGCGACGCCTGGTTCCGCACTGGCGACCTGATGAAGGTCGACGGCGACGGCTACATCTATTTCGTCGACCGCATCGGCGACACCTTCCGCTGGAAGGGCGAGAACGTCGCCACCAGCGAGGTCTCCGAACGCATCGCCAGCTTCGAGGGCGTGCAGGAAGTCAACGTCTACGGGGTCAAGGTCGGCGACCTGGACGGCAAGGCCGGCATGGCCGCACTGGTCGTGGAAGACGGGTTCGACGTCGAGGCCTTCGCCAAGCACGTCGACGAGCAGCTGCCCAGCTATGCCCGACCACTGTTCGTGCGCCTGCAGCAGCAGATCGAGACCACCGGCACCTTCAAGTACCGCAAGATCGACCTGGTCAATGAGGGCTTCGACCCGAGCAAGACCAAGGATCCGCTGTACTTCCGCGATCCGGGCAAGGGCTATGTGAAGATCACCAAGGCCCTGCACGCCAAGATCGAGAGCGGCGGCTTCAAGCTCTAGGCTCGGCGCGCTTTACGTCGCAAAGTGGCGGTTCTCCACCGGAGGATTCGCCATGACCGACGACGTGAAGGCCATCCGCGACGATCTCGCCTTCCTGCGCGCCCTGGCCGAGGACGGCGCCCGCACGCCGTTGCTGGGCGGTTCGTTGCTGGCGGCGGCGGGCGGCTGCTACGGCGCGGCCAGCCTGGTTCAGTGGCTGGTCCTGACCGACGTCATCGCTGTTCCGAAGGTCTGGTTGTTTGGCCTGTGGGCGGTCACGGTCGCCGTGCACCTGACCCTCCAGGGCGTGCTGATCGGCAAGGTCGCCAAGGCCCCCGGCGCGGACTCGACCTCGAACCGCGCGCATCACGACGTCTGGACCGGCGTCGGCATCGCCTGCTTCGTGCTGTTCGCCGCCCTGGGCCTGGCCAGCTGGAAGGCCCAGACGGGGCTGCTGATCGGCTTCGCGCCCTCGATCATCCTCGTCCTCTACGGCGCGGCTTGGTGGGTGGCGGCCAGCGTGTCGAAGCTAGTCTGGATCCGGCTGGTGGCCATCGCCTCGTTCGCCGCGGCGATCGGCATGAGCCTGCTGATCGGCTCGACCAGCGTGTGGCTGGCCTATGCGCTGGCGTTGTTCCTGCTGGCCTTCGTCCCGGGCCTGGCCTTGTCGCGGCGGTCGGCCGGCTGACGTGGAAGACTTCGAGATCGATCGCCTGGACGAGGTGATCCACGGCCGCGTGCGGCTGGGGATCATGGCCTTCCTGACCAGCGCCGGCAGCGCCGACTTCAACACTTTGAAAGCCAAGCTGTCGCTGACCGACGGCAACCTGTCGGTCCACCTGCGCAAGCTGGAGGAGGCCGGCTACGTCGCCATCGACAAGAGCTTTGTCGGTCGCAAGCCGCTCACCCGCGTGGCGCTCAGCGACAGCGGCCGCGCGGCTTTCGCCACCTATCTCGACGCCATCGCCAAGCTGGTCGAAGGTCGCCCATGATCAAGCGCCTGCTCGCCGCCTTCTCGCCACTGCAACTGTTCGCCCTGGTGGCGCCGAAGGACCCGGCGCGGCGGGTGACCCACGACGGCCGCTACGCCGAGGGACCGCGCGGCGGGCTCGATGTCTATGCGCCGCTGAAGGCCGACGGCCCCGCGCCGGTGGCGATCTTCTTCTATGGCGGTTCGTGGGAGACCGGCCGTCGCCAGGAGTATCGCTGGGTCGCGCGGACGCTGGCGGCGCAGGGCTTCCTCACGGTGGTTCCCGACTACCGCGTCTACCCGGACGTCTATCCCCGCTTCCTGGAGGACGGCGCCGCAGCCGTGCGCTGGGTGGTCGAGCACGCCGCCAGCCTGGGCGGCGATCCGGCCCGTATCGTCTTGATCGGCCACTCGGCCGGCGCCTACAACGCCGCCATGCTGGCGCTCGACCCGCGCTGGGGCGTATCGGGCGTGATCCGCGCCTTCGCCGGGCTGTCTGGGCCTTACGTCTTCCTGCCGCTGGACGGTCCGGTCACGATCCGGACTTTCGGTGGGGCGAAGGACCTGCCAGCCACCCAGCCGGTCGCCTATGCCCGCGCCAACGCGCCAGCGGCTTTCCTGGCCACCGGGGATCAGGACACGCTGGTCCGTCCTCGCAATACCCGCAAGTTGGCCGCCGCCCTGCGCGAGGCGGGCGCCAAGGTCGAGGAGCATCACTACCCCGGCATGGGTCACGCCGGTCCGGTGCTGGCCCTGTCGCGCTTGTTCCGCCGCAAGTCGAGCCTGTTGGCCGACATGGTCGCCTTCCTGAAGGCCGCCGTGGACTAGCCGCCGCAGGCCTGGCCGTTCAGCTTGCGCTGATAGGCTTCGGCCAGGCTCAGATACGGCGGCAGGAAGGTCAGCAGGGCGATCGACTTGCCGTCGGTCGTCGTGCCCGCCACCCCGGCCCGCAGCTCGAAGTGCAGGTGGATGGTGGTCGGCGTGCCGCCGAAGTCGTTCGAGACCTTGCCCAGCTTCTGGCCCTTGGCGACCTGGTCGCCTTCCTTCACCGCCAGGGTCGACATCTGCATGTGCAGGTAGCGATAGGTGTAGTGCGGCTGGGCCTTGGCCACGAGGGTGACGCTGTAGGAGCCGATGTCGGTGATCGTCCCGGCCTCGGCAGCCACGGCGAAGTGTTCGTTCTTCTTGCAGGTGGCCGGACGGATGTCCTGGCCCTGGTGCCCCGTGCCCGACCCTGCGCACAGCGGGTTCGAGCGCGAGCGCGCCTCGCAGAAGGTGTCATGCCAGGGCAGGCTGTAGTTCAGCGTGTCGCACTGGCTGGGCTTGCCGGACGGACCCATGCCGCCGCCGGGGCCATAGACCTGCGAATTTGGGAAGCCGGCCTCGGCCAGCGGCCAGCACATGTTCGGCGACCACACCGTGCGGTCCAGATAGCCCGGACCCTGGCCGGCCGGGATCGCGCCCGCGGGGGCGTGGTCGAAGGTGGCCGGCGAGGGCGGGCTGGGCGGCTGCGGCGCGGGATCGGGGCTGGGTGGCACCGGTTCGCTGGACGGCTGCTCGGCCCCGCCGTCGGCAGGCGTGTCGTCGGGCTGGGGCGGACCCGGCTCGGGCGAGGGCGGCTTGGGCGTTTCGCCGGCCGGCGGCTTGATGTCGTCGTGACAGGATGCGAGCGGCGCTGCGGCCAGCAGAGCAATCAGCAGGAGCGGGGAGAGGCGCATGGTCAACCTCCCAGCCCGGCGGCTTCGCGCGCGGCCTTGCCCATCATCACGGCCGTGGTCTTGCCGACCAGGCCCAGCACGTAGTTGTCGTCGGCGCAGCGCGGGTCGCCCGCCGCGTCGCAGCGGATCTCCACCGTGTAGAGCACGCCGTAGCGGACGAAGCTGGCCAGCTGGCCATCGACCGTGCGCTGGACGGTCAGCATCTCCGGCCCCGTCTCGATCTTCAGCGGCTTGTCGGCCGGCATCGGCACGGTGGCGGTCGTGCCGCTCAGCGAGACGCGGCCGCCGGCAGTGTTGCTGGTGATCGTGTAGTAGTCACCGAAGCTGTAGATCCGCGCCCCGGCGGTCAGCTTGGCGTCCTGCGGCAGCAGGATCGGCACGGCGGTCATGTCGACCTGCTCGCGGTTCAGGTTGGCGCCCAGGCTCTCGCCGACATTGGCCGACTGGCGC
>JAEXJH010000255.1 GCA_023445955.1 Pseudomonadota bacterium | reverse complement strand
GAGGCCGGGTGGCCTCCGATCTGTTCGGCGAATACCCCGACTTCCTGCTCGATCCCGAGGTTCTGCAGGGCGCCTGGCGCGAGCGGGTGCAGCCGATCGTCGATCACCTGAAGGCCGAAGGCCTGGCGGTGTATGTCGCGCGGGAGGCGGGCTACGGCGCGCCGGACGGCTTCTTCCGCCTCGCCCATGTTTGGGAGCGTGACCTGGACGAGACGCAGAAGACCGCGCTGGCCGATGCGCGCTACGCGGTCACCCAGCTGGAGAGCGCGCTGCAGGATCTCGATCCGTCGATGGACGAAGCCCCGGCTCAGTTGGCGCCCTTGGTGAGCGCCTATGGCGTGGCGGCCGGAGCAGTGCTGACCCGCAGCAAGATCGGTGCGGTGCTGCTCAGCCCGTCGGACGGCCATGGCCTGGCGGCGACCTTCTATTCGGTCCCGCTGCCGGTCGAGGACCTGCCCGAGGAGGAGGACGCCGATGACGACACGGCTTCGGTTGGCGGCCGGCCCGGCGTCGTCACGAACGACGTCGAGGTCCCCCGCGCTGACGTGGAGGTCGAGGGCGCCAGCCACGTCCTGCACGAGACCCGCACCGATGTGGCCACCCGCGGACTTATCCGGGACCTCGCCGACGACCCCAGCGCCGCCCTGACCGTGTTGATCGCTCAGCTCTTCAAGCAGCTGGCGCTGCAGTCCAGCGGAGGCTTGGACGGCTCGGCCGCGCAGATCGCCGCGACTCGCTACCAACGCGGCGCGATGGCGCCGATCGCGGGTCTGGACGGCGAGGTGCGGGGCCGCCTCGACGCCCGCCGCGACGCCTACCGGGCCTCGGGCCTGCGGCCGATCACCTGGGTCGAGACCCTGCCGCACGGGGAGAAAATGGCGCTGATGGCGGAGCTGACCGCGATCTCGCTCAACATGCGCGAGGCCCGCACCAGCCTGCTGCGCCATGGCGCCCGAGCCGAGGCGGCCGAGATCGCCGCCCTGTGCGGCGCGGACATCTCGGCGCACTGGACGCCGGACGAGGCCTATCTGGCGGTCCACTCTAAGGCCCAGTTGCTCGTCCTGCTCGAAGAGCTGGGGGTGGAGGACGACCGGGCCAAGACCCTGAAGAAGGACGCCTTGGTGAGCTTTGTCGCCGAGGCGGCGGCCGAACGGCAGTGGGCTCCTGCGGTGCTGTCCTGGGATCGCCCGGCGGCGCTTGGCGACGACGACGGCGAAGCGGACGGCGGGGCCGAAGAGGTCGCGGCCGAACCCGACGAGGCGGATGATCGCGAGGGCCAAGACGAGGCTGAGCCCGAAGCGGTCGCCGACGCCATCGCGGCCTGATCCAGCGGAGCCCTCGTCTGACCGGCGGGGGCTCTTGCTGTGCCGGCCAAAGGGTCAAGGAAGGGAGGCGGACGGGCGAGCCCGTCGGGACTCGAGGGAGGCGCCCTCCGCCGCGGGTGAACGGATCCCCGTCATGAACGCCATGCTTCCCCTCTTCGCGACCGCTGGAGCGTCCGACCCCGCGTCACACAAGGCGGCCAACATTCTGGCCGCCGCGCGCGCCCTAACCCCCCAGCTCAATCGATCCCGCGCGCTCGACCGGCGGCTGGTGGCGGGGGTCATGACCACCACCTTCGGCGGCTCGGACGCGGACGGCGCGTGGATCTGGCGCGACGCCTATGACGCGGTCGAGGCGGCTCTGGTGCTGCAGCTGCGCCGGCTGTCGCCCCAGATCAGCCGGCTGGAGGATGCGCCCGCCGAGATCTGCGCCCTGCTGGCCAATCTCGCTGAGCTTGGCCTCACCCACACGCGGCGCAGTGAAGAGCAGGTGGCGCTCGACCAGTTTTCGACCCCGCCGCAGCTCGGCGCCCTGGCGGTCCTCGCCGCCCAGATCCGCCCCGGCGACCAGGTCCTTGAACCCTCCGCCGGCACGGGTCTTCTGGCCGTGCTGGCCGAAGCCTGTGGAGCCAACCTGGCCCTCAATGAGATCGCCGATCAGCGCGGCGCGATCCTGGAGGGCCTCTTTCCGCTGGCCTCGAGCAGCGCCCATGACGCGCGGCATCTGAAGGACATCCTGCCCGCGTCCGGCAGCTTCCATGCCGTTGTCGCCAATCCGCCCTTCCAGATGTTGGAAGAGCATCTGCACGCGGCGCTGGATACCCTGGCCGAAGGCGGTCGGCTGTCGGCCATTGTGCCGACGCGCCTCTTCGAGGACGCCCCGGCTATGCGCCGCCTGGCGGCGCGGGGACCGGTTGTCCTCCAGCTGGCCTTTCCGCCACGCGCCTACGCCAAGCATGGGACCTCGGTGGAGACGGGCCTCCTGGTCATTGACCGCGGCCAGGCGGGCGAATCTTCGCCGGTGATCGCGGCGGAGACCTTGGCAGATGCGGCCCGGGCGGCGGGCGCTGTTGCGGCTCGGCCGAGTGCGCAACCGCGCCTGTTCCGGGCCGTCTCCAATGTCGCCATCCTCGCGCCGCGGGCGCGGGCCTTGGCGACCCCGTCGAACCGGCTGGCCTTTCTCGCGACCACGGCGCCCGTCGCCTATGAGACCCGGGCCTGGTCGGGCGAAGGCCACGATGTCGGCCTCTATCAGGCCTACCGGCTCGGTCGGATCGGCTTCGCCCAGAGCCGCCCTCATCCCTCCCCGCTCGTGGAATCCGGACCGATGGCGTCCGTGGCGCCGCCGGCCCCGACCTATCGGCCGGTCCTGCCGGGCAAGATCGTGGACGCGGGTTTGATCTCCGACGCGCAGTTGGAGACGGTGATCTACGCCGGCGAAGCCCACGCCAACCTGTTGCCGGGCCGCTGGCGGCTCGGCGAAGCGCCGCACCAGGTGCTGCTGGTCGGCGACGACACGCCCGACGCGGTTAGTTTCCGGCGGGGCTTTTTCCTCGGGGACGGCACCGGCTGCGGCAAGGGCCGTCAGATCGCCGGCGTCATCGCCGACAACCTCGCCCAGGGGCGAACCCGGGCAGTCTGGCTGTCGAAGAACGACGCCCTCCTGGAAGACGCGCGGCGCGACTGGGGCGCGATCGGCGGCGCGGCCAGTGATCTGACCCCGCAATCGGCCTGGAAGCAGGCGGACGCCATCCGCCTCGATCGCGGCATCCTTTTCACGACCTACGCCACCTTGCGCCAACCGGCGCGGGGCGACCGGCCGTCTCGCCTCGATCAGATCGTGGCCTGGCTGGGCGCAGATTTTGATGGCGTGATCGTCTTCGACGAGGCTCACGCCATGGCCAACGCCGCCGGCGGGGCCAAGGGCGCGCGGGGGCCGAAGAAGGCCTCGCAACAGGGCATGGCGGGCCTCGCCTTGCAGAACCGCCTGCCCAACGCCCGCATCCTCTATGTCTCGGCGACCGGAGCGACGACGCCGGAAAACCTGGCCTACGCCGCACGCCTGGGCCTGTGGGGCGGGCCGGATGCGCCGTTCCCGACGCGCGAGGCCTTCATGGACGCCGTCGAGACCGGCGGCGTGGCGGTCATGGAGCTGATCGCCCGGGAGCTGAAGGCCATGGGGCTCTACATCGCCCGTTCCCTGTCGTTCGACGGCGTGGAGTATGACGCCCTGCGCCATCCGCTCAGCGCCGAGGACATCAGCATTTGGGACGCCTGGGCCGACGCCTACCAGCTGATCCACCACAATCTGCGCGCCGCCCTGGAGGCGGTCGGGGTCACCGAGGAGGGCAAGGCCAAGAGCGGCCAAGCGGCTTCGGCGGTGATGTCCGCCTTCGAGGGCTCCAAGCTGCGCTTCTTTGGTCATCTGCTGGCGGGCCTGAAAGCGCCCTCCCTCGTGGCGTCTATCCGCCAGGACCTGGCGGCCGGCCGCTCGGCCATCGTCCAGGTGGTCTCGACCAATGAGGCGGTGATGGAGCGACGCCTCGCCGAGATCCCGCCGGAGGAATGGAACAACCTCGCCGTCGATCTGACGCCCAAGGATCAGGTGCTCGACTACCTGATGGGCGCCTTCCCGATCATGGCGATGGACGCGGTCGAGGACGAGGACGGCAATGTCACCATGGTCCCGGTGACGGTCGATGGCGCGCCCGTGGTCAGCCAGGCGGCCCTGCGCCTGCGCGACGAGCTGGTGACTCATCTGGCCTGCCTGCCGGCCGTGCCCGGCGTGTTGGATGCGGTGCTCGAGGCGCTCGGGACCGAACAGGTCGCTGAAATCACCGGGCGCAGCCGCCGGGTGATCCGCCGTGAGGGCCGCCGGGTGGTCGAGCGGCGCAGCGCCTCGGCCGCCAAGGCTGAGACCGATGCCTTCATGAGCGGCAAGAAGCGCGTGCTGGTGTTCTCCGACGCCGGCGGGACGGGGCGCAGCTATCACGCCGATCTGGGCGTCCCCAACCAGCAGCGGCGCGTCCACTATCTAGTCGAGCCGGGCTGGCGGGCCGATGCGGCGATCCAAGGCCTGGGGCGCTCGCATCGGACCAATCAGGCTGTCGCGCCGCTGTTTCGGCCGGTGACCACGGACATCCACGGCGAGAAGCGCTTCCTGTCGACCATCGCCCGGCGCCTCGACAGCCTGGGCGCCCTGACCCGGGGCGAGCGGCGGACGGCGGGCAATGGGCTCTTCCGCGCCGAGGACAACCTTGAGAGCCCTTGGGCGCACCGTGCGCTGCAGGCCTTCTACATCGCGCTGCATTTCGGCAACGTCGAGGCGATGGACCGGGAGACTTTCGAGGCCAAGACGGGCTTGCGGCTGCTCGACGGGGATGGCGAGCTGCGATCGACCGACGACATGCCGCCGATGAACACCTTCCTCAATCGGCTGCTGGCCTTGCGGATCGCCGATCAGAACAGCCTGTTTGCGGCCTTCGACGAGATCCTGGCCAGCATCCTGGAGCGGGCGACGGTGTCCGGCGCCTTGGACCGGGGCATGGAGGACGTCGTGGCTGACGACCTCCTGGTGCTGGACGAGGAGGTCATCCGCACCGACGCGGTGACGGGGGCCGAGACCCGGCTGCTTCGCGTCCAGGTGCGCACCGCCCGGGCCCTGCTGAGCGCCGAGGCGGCGCTGGCAGACGCCAACCCGGACGCACGGGCGTTCGCGGTGAACAGCAAGTCTGGCCGCGCCGCTCTGGTCGTCCAGGGACTCACGACGACCAATGATGACGACCGCTTGGTGCCGGCGGTGCGTCTGATCAGGCCGGAGAAGCGCAGCGTCGCGCCGCTGAAGGCCTATGAGGAGTCGGCTTGGGAAGCGGCGGATGAGGCGGGCTGGCGCGCGGCCTGGGAT
>JAEXJH010000254.1 GCA_023445955.1 Pseudomonadota bacterium | reverse complement strand
CACGTCGGCTGCGGCCGGTCCGACGCCACGTCGTGGCCGCGCCGGCCTATTGGGACAAGCACGGACGGCCGGGCCATCCGGCGGGTTTGGCCGAGCATCGCGGCCTGACCTATGGCCACCAGGCTGCGCCGGAGACCTGGCGTTTCCAGAGGGGCGGGGAAGAGGCCTCGGTCCGTCCCAAGTCGGTGATCCGCGCGAACAACGGCGATGTGCTGGTCCCCTCGCTGATCGCCGGCGTTGGGGTGGCGGTGCTGCCGGACTTCATCGTCGGCCCGGCCGTGGCCGATGGGCGGCTGGAGGAAATCCTGGTCGACTGGACCGCCGCACCGATCGCCCTTCACCTGGTCATGCCGCCTGGCGGGCCGCGTCCGGCGCGGGTCGATGCGCTGGCCAACTATCTGGGCAAGGCGTTGTCGGGGAAGGGCTAGGTCCGCGCGAAGACGACGTGGCCGCCGCGCCTGGGCGCTACCCGCGCGGCGCCGGGCCAGTAGCGTTCGGCCAGATCCGGCGGTCCCAGGTCCTCGACTGTCGCAAAGCCCGTCTCCAGCAGCAGCGCCTTGAGGGCGGCCGGCTCGAAATAGGAAAGCCAGGGTTCGCCCAAGGCCGCCACCCGCGCGGCGCGCTTGGCGTGCTGCGCCCGATGTGTTGGCGCGAGCGTCTCAGGCGGGTCGGCGTAGTCGAACACCACCTCCGCTCCGCCAGCCAGACTGGCGATGGTCGAAAGTGTGCTGCAGATCGCAGCTTCAGTGAGGTACGGCGCGACACCCAGCCAAAGGAAGTAGCTGCGGATCCCAGGATCAAAGCCCGCGGCCAGCAAGCCGTCCAACAGCTGGTCGCGTTCGAAATCGACCGCGGCGTAGGTCAGGCTTTCCGGCGCGGACACGCCGGCCTCGGCCAGGCGACGGCGTTTCCAGGCCTGGGTCGCGGGATGATCCACCTCGAAGACCCTTAGGCGCTCGGCCAGCGGATGACGATAGGCGAAGGTGTCCAGACCCGCGCCCAGCACCACCACCTGCTGGACCCCGCGCTCGGCGACGCCTTGGGCCAGCCAGGTCTCAGCGATGTCCGACCGAGCGGCGATGAAAATCCTCATGCCGCGCCGGCCTGGATGATCCAGCGCTTCCTGCGCGACGGATGCGGGATCTTCACCCAGGATGGCCAAGGCCAGCGGGTCGGAGAAGATCGCGCCCTGTTCCAGCACCTGGTGGGCCGCGCGATGCGCCGCGGCGGCGAAGGCCGTGCGGCTGGGCTGGCGCTCGAGCACCTAGCGCACTCGCTTGAAGACTAGGCTCTGGTCCGGCGGGCCGGGCACGCCGTCGACGTCCTGTTCGACCTTCAGGGTGTTGGCGTCGACCAGCCAGACCTTCATCGACTGCTTGCGGCCGGTCTTGTTGCTGGTCACGGCGGTGACGCCGTGCTGGCCGTCGCGGTGGACGCTGATCATCACGATCTGGGTGTTGACCACGGCCTTGGTCGGCGCGCCGTCCAGCGGCGCATCGGCGAACTGGATGGCGGCCAGGCCGCTCTCGTCCTCCTCGATCAGCGTCCAGGCCAGGCTCTTGCCGTCGTCCTTGGTGATGTCGATCTCGGCGCTCAGCGGCGCGGGACCGGTCAGGGCTTCGTTGAAGTGCGAGGCGGCCAGATCGATCTTCCAGAGGCCGGCCGCGCCCAGAGGGCCGCTCTGGGCGAGGGCGGGCGTGGTCGTCAGCAGGCCGGCGGCGACGAGGACGGGCAGGGCGGATCGGATCATGGAACGCCTCCTTGGAGCGGCGCCATCAGACGCCCGCGCGGCCCGCTCCGTCTAGAAGCTTTCTGCCTAGCCGAGGCTGGCGACCTGGGTCGGGGTCAGGGCGCCGACCTGCAGCGGCGTCATGGAGGCCAGGTTGGTGGACGACAGTGCGCCCAGCTGGGCCAGGGTCAGGCCGGGGATCTGGGCCGGCATCAGATAGCCGACCTGCGTCGTGGTCAGGCCCGCGATCACCGAGGTGGCCAGGGAGCCGACCTGGGTGGCGGTCAAGGCCTGGACCTGGGTCCCGGTCAATTGCCCGAAAGCGGTCTGCGAGAGGCTGCGCATCTGGTAGGGCGACAGGCCCTTCAGCGCGCTGGAGGTCAGAGAGGTGACCTGGGCGGCCGACAGGGCCGCCAGATCCGTGATCGAGATCGCGCCCACCTGGGCGCTGGTCAGGGCGCGCACCTGGGTGGTCGAGAACTCGGCCATGTCCGTGGTCGACAGGCCCGCCAGCTGCGTCGCCGTCAGGCCGGTGATCTGGGTGGTGCTCAGCGTCTGGAACGCCGTCGCGTCCAGGCCCGACAGGTTCTCGACCGACAGCCCGCCGATCTGGCTGGAGCTCAGGCTCTGGAACTGGGTGGCGGACAGCTCGGCGAAGTCGGTCGCCGTCAGGCCGGCGATCTGGGTCGCGGCCAGGCCCGCTAGCTGCGTGGAGGTCAAGGCGGCGACTTGGCTGGCCGACAGGGCGTTGAAGTTCTCGGTCGACAGGGCCGACAGCTGGCCGGCGGTGAAGCCCGCTACCTGGGTCGGGGTGAGCTTGGTGAAGTCGGTGGCGCTCAGCGTCCGCACCTGGGCCGCGGTCAGCCCGCCGATCTGGGTTGCAGTCAGGGCGGCGACCTTGGTGACCGAAAGGCCCGCAAAGCCATTGCTGGAGAGACCGCCCAGCTGGGTCGCGGTCAGGGCCTTGAACTGGGTGTCGGACAGGAAGTTGGTCTGGGTGCTGCTCAGCCCCGCCAGCTGCGCCGCCGAGAAGACCGAAAAGTCGGTGTCGAGATCGGTCAGCTGATCGTTGGACAGCGACCCGACCTGAGTGGCGGTCAGGCCCTTGAGCTGGGTCGTGGAGATCGCCGCGAACTGCAGGTCATCCAGAGCCGGGATCAGGGTGGCGGGCAGGGCCGCCAACTGGGTCGGCGACAGCACCTGCAGCTGTTCGGGCCACATCTCGCCCAGGTCTTCCAGGCTCATGGCGCCGATCTGGGCGGCCGTCAGGCTCCTGACCTGGGTCGTGCTCAGCGCCGTGATCTGGGCGCCGTTGAGACCCGTGAAGTGCGTGGCGTCCAGCGCGCCGATCTGGGCCGCGCTCAGCTTTTCCAGCCGCTCGGTGTCCAGCTTGGCCAATTGGGTCGAGGTCAGGGCGTTCAGCTGGTTGCCGCTGAAGGCCGACAGCTGGGTGGCGTCGAAGATCAGGTTCGGGGCGAAGGCCGGGATCTGGGTGGCCGTCAGGCCCTTCACCGCCGTGTTCGACAGCGCCGAGACCTGGGTGGCCGACAGGGTGCCCAGCGCCGTGTTCGACAGCACGGCGACCTGGGTGCTGGCCAGGGTGGCCAGCTTGGTCGTCGACAGGTTGGTGATGGTGGTCGCCGACAGGGCGGCGATCTGGGCGGCGGAGAGGTACGAAATCGGCACTGGACTCGTTGCCTCGTAGGGGTCGACGCGAATCGTTCGCGTTAACCATACGAAAAAGCGAGCAGCGCGGCCATGCGACCGAAAGGTCCTATCCGGCGCGCATGGTCCAGAGGTCGAGATCGCGCTCCCGGCCGATCAGGGCCAGGCCCGAAGCGATCGACTCGAACTCGCCTCCGCTCTCGATCTTCTCGGCCCCGAAGCGGCGCAGGAAAATCTCGCGCACGGCCGGCACGAACGAGCTGCCGCCGGTCAGGAAGACGCGGTCGACGCCGGCCTCGGTCAGGTTGGCGCGCTGCAGGGCCTCAGCCACGGCGGTCTCGATGGCCGTCAGTTCCGGATTGATCCAGGCCTCGAACTCGCTGCGCTGAACGTGCTTTTCGATCTCCACCGAACCGGCGGCGAAGTGGAAGGTGGCTTCGGTCTGGCTCGACAGCGCCTCCTTCAGCGCCGAGACCGAGCGGTAGAGGGCGTAGCCGTGGTTGCCGTCCAGCACCTCGATCAGCGCGGCGATCTTCTCGGGCTCCACGGCCGTGCGCTCCAGGGCGCGGATATCGCGCATGTCCTTGGAGGCGCGCAGCAGGGCCAGCTGGTCCCAGCGGGCGAAGGCGGCGTAGTAGCGCTGCGGGATCGGCAGGCTGTTGGAAAACGACTTGTAGTCCGAACCCTTGCCCAGCTCGGGCGAGACCAGCTGGTCGATGATCCGGTAGTCGAAGGCGTCGCCGGCGATGCCGACGCCCGAGCGCGACAGCGGCGTCGAGCGCAGCGTGCCGTCGGGGTCGCGCTCGAAGCGGACCAGCGAGAAGTCGCTGGTGCCGCCGCCGAAGTCGGCGACCAGCACGGTGGCGTCTTCTTTCAGCTGGCGGGCGAAGAAGAAGGCCGCGCCGACGGGCTCGTAGGCGTAGCGGATGTCGGTGAAGCCCAGGCGTTTGAACGCCTCTTCATAGCGGGTCAGGGCCAGGGTCTCGTTCGGCGAGCTGCCGGCGAAGGTCACGGGGCGGCCGACGATGACGCGCGGGGGCAGGGCGTCCAGCTGGCCCGCCGCATGCTCCTGCAGACGTAGCAGGAAAGCGGCCAGCAGGTCCTCGAACAGGTAGCGCTTGTTGAGGATGCGCGTCTCGGTGAAGGCCTGCGAGGCGGCGAAGGTCTTGAACGACTGGATGAACCGCGTCTCCAGCGGATCTTCCAGATAGGACTCGATGGCCCAGGGGCCGGCCTCGATCACGCGCTCGTTGGCGCCGCCGTCCTGGGCTTGCACGCTGTGGAAGCTAAGCGCCGAGCGGAAGGCGAACAGGTCGCGGTTGTCGATCGAGAAGCGGACCAGCCGCGCGTGATCGTCGCCGTGCGTCAGCGAGATGACCGTGTTGGTGGTGCCGAAGTCGACGCCAATGGTCGGCGCAGCGGTGGCGACCGTCATGGAGAGCTCGATAGGTTGTCGCGCGGGAGGGGCGTGCGTCGTAACGCCTATCGTGAGAAGGTCAAGCGGTCAGGCCACTTTAAGCGCTCATTTACGGTCGGCGCCGAACTCTGTTCGGCAACTGAACACAGTGC
>JAEXJH010000253.1 GCA_023445955.1 Pseudomonadota bacterium | reverse complement strand
GGCGTCCTGGTCGGCGCGGCGGGCGGCCCGCGCGCCGTTGGCGGCCATCACCGCGCGGTGGCGCTGGATCTGCTGCCAGAGCACGTCGAGGCCAAGACCCGTCAGGCCGGAGGCCGTCAACACCGGCGGCGTCCAGTCGCGATGGGCGGGTGTGAGGATATGCAGGGCGTTGCGATAGTCGCGGGCAGAGCGCTCGGCCTTCGTGGGATCGGCGTCGGCCTTGTTGATCACAAGCAGGTCGGCCAGCTCGATCAGGCCCTTCTTGATGCCCTGCAGTTCGTCACCGCCGCCAGGGATCAGCACGGCCAGGAAGATATCGACCATGTCGGCCACCACCGTCTCGGACTGGCCGACGCCGACTGTCTCGACGATGACGATGTCGAAGCCCGCCGCCTCGCATAGCAGCATGGCCTCGCGGGTCTTGCGCGCCACCCCGCCCAGCGCGCCGCCGGATGGGGAGGGGCGGATGTAGGCGTTCGGCTGGACGCTGAGCTGCTCCATCCGCGTCTTGTCGCCCAGGATCGAGCCGCCGTGCCGGCCCGACGAGGGATCGACCGCCAGCACCGCCACCTTGTGACCGGCCTCGACGAGGTCGCAGCCGAAGCGCTCGATGGTGGTCGACTTGCCGGCTCCCGGCACGCCGGTGACGCCGATCCGCTGGGCGCGGCCGGTCAGCGGCATCAGGCGCGAGAGCAAGGTCCGTGCGGCGGCCTGGTGATCGGTGCGCCGGCTCTCGACCAGGGTGATGGCGCGCGCCAGGGCGGCGCGGTCGCCGGCGACTAGGCGCTGCTCCAGGGAGTCGATATCGAGACTTGGGATCACGATCCCGGATTAGAGGACGACGGCGGTTCCGGCCACTGAAACCATCAGCATCTGGGCGTTGGGGCCGACGGTGTTGTAGTCGAGGTCGACGGCTAGGATGGCGTTGGCGCCCAGCTTCTCGGCTTCCTTGACCAGCTCCTTCATCGCGTCCTCACGCGCGCGAGCCAGCACGCGCTCGTACGACTTGGAGTGACCGCCGATGAAGTCGCGGATGGCCGCCATCAGGTCGAGCACGACATTCGCGCCCAGGATCGACTGGGCGTAGATCGCGCCCTTGTACTCCTGGACCGGGCGGCCCTCGATAAATGGCGTGGTCGAGATCAGCATCCGGGAATCCTGGCGCATCGTACGGTTAACTTAGGCGCAAACGCCGCTGTTCGCGAGGGGCTCCCCCGAAAAGCGACACTTATCATCACGACGTTCGCCCAAACGGGGAATCTGGCCGGTCGGCCCTTCCTGTGCGGCCGTGCTTCGGGCAGATTGCCGGCGTTTACCGTGTCCGGAGTCCCCTGGTGATCTTCGCGAAGTCACATGTCGAGCTGCACAACATCCGCAACAACGTGGAGCGGGTGAAGAAGCTGTCGGACAACGTCGTGGGCGTCGGGCCGCTGGGCATTGGCCTGGACGGCCTGCTGACCTGGATTCCGGGCGCGGGCGAGCTGTACAGCCTGGGCGCCGGCAGCCTGATCGTGCTGGACGCCGTGCGCGCGCGCGCCGCGCCGATGATCGTCATCCAGATCTGCGCCATCATCCTGATCGACACGGTCGCCGGCTCGATCCCGGTGGCGGGCAAGGCGCTGGACGTGCTGTTCACCGGCCACAAGTGGTCGGCCGACATGCTGACCCGGCACATGGACGACACGATCTACTTCGAGGGCGGGCGCAAGGACGTGCAGGGCACCCAGGAGTATCGCGACCTGCTGGCCCGCATCCAGGCCGGCAAGGAAAAGCGCCGCGTCGTCTTCCTAGGTTAGAAACCGAACACAACCTTCAGCGAGGCGGAGCGTTCAGGCAGGCATGACCGACGACATCTCCGTCTCATCCTCCGGCTATTCGGATCGCCACGCGGACCGCCGCGCCAAGGCTCACCGCGCCTGGCGCTCGGCCGAGACCATCAAGCGCATCTCCGACCGACTGATCGGCATCGGCCCTTTCGGGCTGGGTCTCGACGGCGTGCTGGCCTGGGTGCCGGGCGCTGGCCTGATCTATGGCCTGAGCGCCGGCGGGCTTCTGATGATGCACGCGTTCCAGGCCGGCGCTTCGGCGGGAACCCTGCTGCGCATGGCCGCCTATCTGGCGGTCGACAACGCCTCGGACACCGTGCCGGGCCTGGGCTGGGCGATCGACACCCTGTTCCCCGGCCACCTGATGGCCGCCAAGGCGCTGCAGAAGGACATCGAGGCGCGCCACGGCCTGCCCGAGGAGATCGCCTTCGAACGGTCCAAGAAGAAGCGCGGCCTGTTCGGGCGCAAGAAGGCCGGCTAGCGGATCGGCGGCAGGGCGGCCAGCGACAGCGCGACGTTTGGCAAGACAAGGGCGGTCACCGTGTCTTGGGCCATGTGGCGCTTTATATCGCGATAGACGCCATCGACGGGATCGCGATGGACGATGATCGTGTCGGTGTTCACGTCCACGACCCAGTAATCCCTAACACCGTGCTGAGCGTAGAGCTCGGCCTTGAAGGCGAGATCGTACCGGGTGGTCGAGGCGGCGATCTCGATCACCAGCCCGACATTGACCCCGTTCACCGTGCTTAGCGGCAATGAGGCGTCGTACAGATAGAGATCGGGATCTGGCGCGTAGGTAGGGGCCAAGCGCAGCGTCGAGTCCACAATGACTTCGATGGCGTCGCCAGCGGTCGCCCAGAAGCGCTTGGCGAGTTGCATTTTCACGCGGGTGTGCGGCGTGCCTTCGGGGGCCATCTCGACCAGGGCTCCGTCGATCAACTCGACGCGGGCGCCCTCGTCGAGGATGCCAGCCTCCCGCATGCGCAAGACGTCGTCCAGCGTGAAGCGGTGCTGTTGCGACGTCTCCAGCGCTCGGACGAGGGCGTTCATGACCTCAAGTTACACCAATGCACATCAGTGCACACGTGCACTCGTGTAGTTGGGCAAATGGGCAAATGGGGAAGTTACGCCGCCGCCTGCGTGTACCCCAGCTGCCGGTTCAACTGCTCCAGCAGTTCGATCGCCGCCTCGGCGATGACCGTCCCGGGCGGGAAGATCGCCGCGGCGCCGGCGTCGCGCAGGGCCTGGAAGTCCTGAGGCGGGATGACGCCGCCGACGACCATCAGGATGTCGTCACGGCCCTGCTGAGCCAGTTCGGCCTTCAGTTCCGGCGCCAGGGTCAGGTGGCCAGCCGCCAGGGAGCTGGCGCCCACAACGTGGACGTCGTTCTCCACCGCCTGGCGGGCGGCTTCGGCCGGGGTCTGGAACAGCGGACCGATGTCGACGTCGAAGCCGAGGTCGGCGAAGGCGGTGGCGATGACCTTCTGGCCGCGGTCGTGGCCGTCCTGGCCCATCTTGGCGATCAGGATGCGGGGGCGGCGGCCGTCGGCCTGCTCGAACGCCTCGACCATGGCCTTGGCGCGAGCGGTGGTCGGATCGTTGCCGGCCTCCTTCATGTAGACCCCCTGGATCGACTTGATCTCGGCGCGGTGGCGGCCGAAGACCTTCTCCATCGCCATGCTCATCTCGCCGAGCGTGGCCTTGGCGCGGGCGGCGTCGACGGCCAGGGCCAGCAGGTTGCCGGTTCCGCGCGCGCCGTCTTCCAGCGCTTTCAGGGCGCGTTCGGTCTCGCCGGGATCGCGCTCGGCCTTCAGGCGGGCCAGCTTGTCCAGCTGCTGGGTGCGCACCGAAGCGTTGTCGACCTTCAGCATCGGGATGTCATCGGCGACGTCGGGCTTGTAGCGATTGACGCCCACGACGCTCTGGCGATTGGCGTCGATGCGAGCCTGGGTCTTGGCGGCGGCTTCCTCGATGCGCAGCTTGGGAATGCCCTGCTCGATGGCCTTGGCCATGCCGCCGGCGGCCTCGACTTCCTCGATGTGGGCGAGGGCCTTCTGGGCCAGGTCGTGGGTCAGGCGCTCGACATAGTAGCTGCCGCCCCAGGGGTCGGCGACGCGGGTCGTGCCGCTTTCCATCTGCAGGAACAGCTGGGTGTTGCGGGCGATGCGGGCCGAGAAGTCGGTCGGCAGGGCCAGGGCCTCGTCCAGAGCGTTGGTGTGCAGGCTCTGGGTCTGGCCGTTCACGGCGGCCATGGCCTCGACGCAGGTGCGCGAGACGTTGTTGAACACGTCCTGCGCCGCCAGCGACCAGCCGGAGGTCTGGCTGTGCGTGCGGAGGGATAGCGAGCGGTCGTCCTTGGGCTCGAACTCGCGCTTCATCAGGCGGGCCCACAGCAGGCGCGCGGCCCGCATCTTGGCCACTTCCATGAAGTAGTTCATGCCGATGGCCCAGAAGAAGCTCAGGCGCGGGGCGAAGGTGTCGATGCTCATGCCCGCCGCGACGCCGGCCCGGGCGTATTCAACGCCGTCGGCCAGGGTATAGGCCAGCTCCAGGTCGGCCGAGGCGCCGGCCTCCTGCATGTGGTAGCCGCTGATCGAGATCGAGTTGAACTTGGGCATGTTCGCCGAGGTGAAGGCGAAGATGTCCGAGATGATCCGCATCGAGGGCGCGGGCGGATAGATGTAGGTGTTCCGCACCATGAACTCTTTGAGGATGTCGTTCTGGATCGTCCCCGACAGCTTATCGGGCGAGACGCCCTGTTCCTCAGCCGCGACGATGTAGAGCGCCAGGATCGGCAGCACCGCGCCGTTCATGGTCATCGCCACGCTCATCTTGTCGAGCGGGATGCCGCTGAAGAGCGTGCGCATGTCCAGGATCGAGTCGATGGCCACGCCGGCCATGCCGACATCGCCCTTCACCCGCTCGTGGTCACTGTCGTAGCCGCGGTGGGTGGCGAGGTCGAAGGCCACCGACAGGCCCATCTGACCGGCCGCCAGGTTGCGGCGGTAGAAGGCGTTGGAGTCCTCGGCCGTCGAGAAGCCCGCGTACTGGCGCACCGTCCAGGGCTGCGTAACGTACATCGTGGGATACGGCCCGCGCACGTAAGGGGCGATGCCCGGCCA
>JAEXJH010000252.1 GCA_023445955.1 Pseudomonadota bacterium | reverse complement strand
TCCCAGGCCCCGCCGGCCAGCAGCTGCTTCAGCGCCTGGTCGGCGGTCAGCCGGCCGTTGACGGCGGGGGCGCGCTTGCCGGCCACCTGCTCGCTGGTGAAGACGATCTGCACGCCGGTCTGGCGGGCCAGGGCCATCAGCGCGTCGCCGAGCGGACCGGAGGGCAGCCTGACCTCGACCGCCTGTTCGGGCGCCTGGGCCGGCGGAAGGGGCGCGGCGAGCACCGGTGTGGTCAGGCCCGGCGCGAGCGCCAAGGCGGCCAGCAGGCTGAGATGGGAAATACGCGAACGGACGCGAACGGACATGGAGTAGCCCCCCTCCGCGACGCCAGCCTCGCCCTTATGGCGATGTCGTTTCCGACGGCGCGGTGCGGGTAAGTCCCTTCAAACGGTCATCCACCCTACGCGGATGCGAAAAAATTATGACGGCGGGGGAACCGTCTGCCCCGACAGCTCGATATCGCCGCCTTTCGGCCGGGCCTTCAGGTCCAGCAGGGCGGCCACGCCGTTGGCGAAGGCCTTGGGGTCGCCGGTGTCGAAGGCGCCGTTGATGCGCTCGTTGGCCGGGGCGTTGGCGGCCAGCACCACCTTGTTGCGGCTGTAGCGGTTGATCTCGGCCACCGCGTCGACCAGGCGCGCGTCGTGGAAGGTCAGGCGGCCCCGCGTCCAGCCGGTGAGAGCGGCGGTGTCGACCTTGGCAGGGGCGGTGACGGTCTTGCGCCGCACCTCGACGCCCTGGCCGGCGACCAGCGGCGTGGCCGCCTGGGCGTCCGGGGCGCCGGTCACCAGCACCTTGCCCTCCACTAGGGTGACACGGACGTCGGCCGCGCGCCGGTAGACCTCGAACTTGGTGCCGACCGCCCGCACCGAGGCCGCGCCGGCCTTGACGATGAACGGCCGGGCCGTGTCGTGGGCGACCTCGAACAGCGCCTGGCCGCGCTCCAGCGTCAGGGCCCGCGTTCCGGCCGAATAGCACACCCGCACGCGGCTGTCGGTGTTGAGCTCGATCCGGGAGCCGTCTTCGAGCGCCACGGTGCGCTGCTCGCCCACCGGCGTGTCGTAGACCTGGCCCAGGTACTTGGGGACCATCAGCGAGACGGTGATCCCGGCCGCGACCAGCAGGCCGCCGGCGATGATCGGCGCCATCCGGGGGCGCGAGCCGAGAATGCGCACGGACCCGGCCTTGTTGCGGTTCAGGGCCGCGTGCGCCAAGGCCTGCAGTTCCGGCGAACCGGACAGCTCGCGCGTCAGCCCGGCCATCTTCTCCAGGCGGCTATAGGCCTTGTCGTTGTGGTCATCGGCCCGCCAGGCGAAGAAGTCGCGCACGTCGGCGTTGCTGACGCCGTCGCCGTTCATCCTGGCGTACCAGCCGGCCGCCTCGTCGGCGGTCCGCTGCGTCTGATTCAGGTCGTCTGTCATGGCGCGCGCGCCTAGCCCTGCATCAACTGCCTGCACAGGACCAAGGCCTTGTGCATGTGTTTCTCGACCGTCTTCACCGAGATCCCCTGCAGTTTGGCGATCTCGCCGTAGGTCATGCCCGTCACATGGTTGAGGATGAAAACATCCCGCAACTTTCGCGGCAAGCGTTGCATGATCTGCGCCCACTGCGCGGCCTGCTCCTGGGCGGGGAGGGCCGACAGGCGCGCGAAGGTGAGGTCGAAGGGATCGGTGAGCGTCTCGCGCGCGGCCTTGCGGTGACGCTTGGCGGCGATGTTCAGCGCGATCCGCAGCAGCAGGGCCTTGGGCGAGCGGATCGGCGCCGTGGGGACGTAACCGCGGGCGGCGACATAGACGTCCTGGACCAGGTCGCGGGCCTCGTCGGGGCCGAAGCGACGGGTCAGGAGGCCGATCAGCCAGTCGAGATTGGACAGCAGGGCGTCGGCGAGGGGCGGGGCGGGCTCTTGAGCCTGCGGCGATTCAAGCGGAGCGAAGGAGGTATCGAACGTAGTCATTTAGGCCGCGGTCCAAGCCGGTGATCGCGGGCGGAATCCGACCTGAGCCCCGCTCGCACACGCGTCGCGAAGGCACGACGATATTAGGCCACTTTACTCATAGTCTATTCACAGTCCAGCGCCGAGCGTGCGCCTTCCGACCATGGATTTTCTGGCCGTGGTGGGAGCGAACGTTCGCGCCCTGCGGGAAGCGAGGGGGCTTCCGCAGGACGAACTCGCTCACCTTGCCGATATCCATCCCACCTATCTCTCGGGTGTAGAGCGTGGGAAAAGAAATATGAGTATGAAAGTGCTGGAGCGCTTGGCGTCAGCTCTCCGGGTTCCGGAAACTGATCTCGTAATCCGCCGCTAGGCGCTAGCCCAATCAGCCTAAGATGCGCGCTTTTCGCTGACTTTACTCATAGTCTATTCCGCGCCGCCGTCGGATGGTGCGCCCTCGGAGTATGGATCTCCGATCGGTTGTAGGGCGAATATTCGTGCCCTGCGGGAGGCGCGTGGCGTCCCGCAGGACGAACTCGCGTACGACGCCGACATCCATCAGACCTATTTGTCCGGCATTGAGAACGGCAAGCGCAACATCAGCCTGTTGGTTCTGGAGCGGTTGGCCGTGGCGCTCGGCGTGACGGAGACCGAACTCGTGCGCCGCCGGGAGCGTTAGGTTGGGCGCCTCGCGCGCTGGCGCGCGC
>JAEXJH010000251.1 GCA_023445955.1 Pseudomonadota bacterium | reverse complement strand
GTGCTGTCGCGCGAGGCGCACGAGACCGTCGTCGACCGCGCCGCCGCCAACCCGTCGCTGCACGAGGCGGTGATCGACCGCAACAGCCTGCCGGTCGACTTGCTGAACGAGATGTACTTCATGGTCGAGGCGCGCCTGCGCGACCGGATCATGGAAAAGAACGCCGGCGTCGATCCGGCCATGCTGGAGGCCGCCCTGTCGGCCGGCCGCAAGCGCATCGCGCTGGAAGACGGGGCCCTGCCCGCCGACTATGACGCGGCCGAAAAGGAATTCCGCACCCTGCGGGCCAAGGCGCAGATCTCGCCGCAGATCCTGGCCAACATGCTGCGCGCCAAGAAGACGACGCTGTTCCTGGTCGCCCTGGCCGACATGGCCGATGTCGACTTCCACACCGCCCGCAAGATCCTGGAGCGGCGCGAGATGGACGCCCTGTCGGTGATCTGCAAGGCGGCCGATTTCGACCGCTCGCTGTTCCTGACCTTCGCCCTGCTGATCCTCGAGCCGACCGACGACGTGATGCTCAAGGCCAAGAGCTACGGCGAGCTCTACGCCGCCCTGCCCCGCGAGGCGGCCCTGCGCACGATCCGCTTCTGGCGCCTGCGCCGCACGACGGGCGACGTGGCGGCGGCGTAACGCCTCCTCCCCAGGGCATTAAGGCGAAAACCAGCCGTTCGCGCGCCTTGCGTGCGCCATGTCTGACGGCCAAGGTGCCGCCCTCTTATTCTCCTGCCCTGGATTCTCGATGATCAGCGCTTCGCGCTTGGCGCTCGTGGCCGCCGCCGGCCTTTCGGTCGCCGCCTGCTCGCACCTTCCCAAGCCTTCCATCCCGTTCATGAAGAAGGACGGGGCCGACAAGCCGGCCGCCGCCGCGCACGCGCCGAAGATCCCGGAAGCCCCGCCGCTGGCCGGCCCGAAGATCACCGACCTGAAGCCGGGCCAGTGGCCGCAGGAAATCTCTGACGTCGCGGTCGATCCCTCCTGGCGCTTCGGCGTGCTGCCCAACGGCATGCGCTACGCCATCCGCAAGAACGCCACCCCGCCCGGCCAGGCGTCCCTGCGCATGTGGTTCGACGCCGGCTCGATGATGGAGGCCGACGACCAGCAGGGCCTGGCCCACTTCCTGGAGCACATGGCCTTCAACGGCTCCAAGAACGTGCCCGAAGGCGAGATGATCAAGATCCTGGAGCGCCACGGCCTGGCCTTCGGCGCCGACACCAACGCCCAGACCAGCTTCGACGAGACCGCCTATCAGCTGGACCTGCCCAAGGCCGACGACGCCACGGTCGACGACTCGCTGATGCTGCTGCGCGAAGCCGCCGGCGAGCTGACCATCGCGCCCGACGCCGTCGACCGCGAGCGTGGCGTGGTGCTGTCGGAGCAACGCACCCGCGACACCCCCGGCTATCGCGTCGCCATCGCCACCCTGTCGGCGCAGATGGACGGCCAGCTGCCGCCCAAGCGCATCCCGATCGGCAAGACTGAGATCCTGAAGACCGCGCCCGCCCAGAAGATCCGCGACTTCTACGAGGCCTATTACCGTCCGGAACGGGCGGTGCTGGTGGCGGTCGGCGACTTCGACGTCGACGCCATGGAAGCCAAGATCAAGGGCAAGTTCGGCGACTGGGCCGGCAAGGGCCAGCCGGGCAAGAACCCCGACATCGGCGCGGTGGCCAAGCGCGGTCCGACCGCCAAGCTGCTGGTCGAGACCGGCGCGCCGTGGTCGGTGCAGATGACCTGGATGCGCAAGCCCGACGGCTTGCTGGAGACCAAGGCGGTCGACGAGCGCGACATGCTGGAAAACCTGGCTTTCGCCGTGGTCAATCGCCGGATGCAGGCCATCGGCCGCCTGGCCGAGCCGCCGTTCATCGCCGGCGGCGCCTTCAAGGGCGACCAGTACGGCGCGGTGCGGGTGACGACGTTCGGCGCCACCGCCCAGCCCAACCGCTGGCGCGAGGCCCTGGCGGCCCTGGACGCCGAACAGCGCCGCGCCGTGCAGTATGGCGTGCGCCAGGACGAGCTGGACCGCGAGATCGCCACCTTCCGCGCCGGCCTAGTCGCCGCCGCGGCTGGCGAGGCCACTCAGCGCACGCCGGTCCTGGCCAACCAGCTGGTCAACACCCTGGGCGATGGCGAGGTCATCACCTCGCCCAGCCAGAACCTGGCCTTCTTCGACGAGCTGGTGAAGGGCCTGACCGCCGAGCGGGTCAGCGCCGTGCTCAAGAGCGCCTTCGCGGGCCAGGGCCCGCTGCTGATCGTGGCCGCGCCCACCACGATCGACGGCGGCGAGACGGCGATCCTCAAGGCCTATGACGAGCTGAAGAGCCAGCCCGTCACCCCGCCGGCCGCGCCGGGCGTCAGCCTGTGGCCCTATTCCACCTTCGGACCGACCGGCAAAGTCGTCGAGCAGAAGGACGTCACCGACCTCGACGCCGTCTTCGTGCGCTTCGAGAACGGCGTGCGCCTGACGGTCAAGCCGACCAAGTTCCGCGATGACCAGATCGTGGTGAAGGTCCGCACCGGCCACGGCCTGCTGGACATGCCGTCCAACACGCAGAGCCCGCTGTGGTCGGCCAGCGCGTTCATCGAGGGCGGCCTCAAGCAGATCAGCGCCGCGGACATGGAGCGCGTGCTGACCGGCAAGATCTGGAACGCCGCCCTGGGCGTCGAGGACGACGCCTTCTCGCTGAGCGGCCGCACGCGTCCGGAAGACCTGGCCACCGAACTGCAGGTGCTGGCCGCCTATACCGCCGAGCCCGGCTGGCGTCCGGAGGCCTTCAACCGCGTCAAGACGGCCTACGGCACCATCCACGACCAGCTGGAGAGCACGACCGGCGGCATCCTGGGCCGTGACCTGGGCGGGCTGATGCACGGCGGCGACCAGCGTTGGACCTTCCCGTCGCGCGAACAGATCGCCGCCGCATCGCTGGACCAGCTGAAGGCCACCGTCTCCAATCCGCTGACCGAGGGCGACCTGGAGATCGTCATCGTCGGCGACACCACGGTCGACAAGGCCATCGCCGCCGTCGCCGACACCTTCGGCGCCCTGCCCAAGCGTCCGGGCGAGCCGCCGTTGCCGGGCGCCGACAAGGCCCCCTTCCCGGCGCCGTCGGCCACGCCGGTGCTGCGCACCCACAAGGGCCGTCCGGACCAAGCCGCTCTGTTCATGGTCTGGCACACGGACGACCTGTTCGCCAACCTGCAACGTTCGCGCGACGTCTCGATCCTGAGCCAGGTGGTGCAGCTGCGCCTGATCGACGAACTGCGCGAGAAGCAGGGCGCGACCTATTCGCCGAACGCTTCCTCGACGGCCAATGTCACCTTCAAGAACTGGGGCTACCTGGCCGTCAGTCTGGAAGTGCCGCCCGAGAAGCTGGACGGCGTGGTCGACTCGATCCGCAAGATCGCCGCCGACCTGCGCGACAAGCCGATCACCGCCGACGAGCTGGAGCGGGCCCGAAAGCCGCGCATCGACGCGATCGAGAAGGCGCGCGTGACCAACGAGTACTGGCTTGGCGCGCTCTCGGGCGCCCAGGAGGATCCGCGCCTGCTGGACGCCACCCGCTCGGTGATCGCCGGCCTGTCGCGCGTCACCCCCGCCGACGTCCAGAAGGCCGCCAGGACCTATATGGGCGACGACCAGTCGTGGCTGCTGCTGGTGAAACCGGAAGCCGCGGCGAAGTAGGCCGCAAAAACAAAGGCCCCGGTGAGAAC
>JAEXJH010000250.1 GCA_023445955.1 Pseudomonadota bacterium | reverse complement strand
GGTCAAAGACGGCTTCCGTCCAGGGGAGCCATCATGTCAAAGACCATCGCCACCGCCGCCACCGTGCTGGGCCTCGCCCTGACCGCCACGACCGCCCACGCCCAGATCCAGGCCAGCTATCCGGCCGACGCGACCATGAGCTGCGAGCAGCTCAGCGCCGAGATGATCCGCATGGATCAGATGATGGGCGTCTCCAACAGCAACATCGCCAGCGCCGAGGCCGGCGCGCGCGGGGCCGAGACCGCCGCCAGCCTGGGCGTCAACGCCGCGCTCTACAGCGGGGCCCTGGGCCGCGTCCCGGGCCTGGGCATGTTCGCCAACGCCGCCGCCTCGCAAGCCAAGGCCATGGCCGCTGCAAAGGCCCAGCGCGAAGCCCAAAACATCCAGGTCGCCCAACAGCGCCACGCCATCATGGGCGGCCTCTATCAGGGCAAGTGCGGCGCGGCCGCCGTCACCCAGGTCTCGGCGACCATGACCACCTCGGCCCCGGCCGCGGCCGCCGCGCCGAACCTGCTGGCCGTGACCCAGGACGTCAGTCTGCGCGCCTCCGCCGCCCCAACGGCGGCCATCGTCGGCACGGTCAAGGCCGGCGGCGGCGTCTATCCCACCGGCCAGCGCAACGGCGTCTGGATGGAGGTCGACGACGAGAACGGCGCCCGAGGCTGGATGTCCTCGGCCTTCGCCAAGCCGAAGTAAGTCTTCACGGCGGGGCCGCTCGGCGGTGCGGTCCCAAAGCCTACGGCGCAAGAGCCTTCGCCTTCAGGGTAGCTGACGAAAGCTCACGCGCGTGGGACCAGGCCGTGCGAACCCCTCCCGTCCCCGGGGGTCAGGTTCGGCGGTCCGGGGCGCGGGAACCGCCGTCTGCGCCAGTGGCTCTTCCTTGCGGTTCCCCGATCGCAAGGAAGGCCTCCCATGCATTCCCGGCGTCGCCTTGCGCGCCTTTCCCGACATCATGCATGCCTTGAAGCCGCCTCCTGCCGGAGGCGGCTTTTTCTTTGCGTCGTGCAGATGAATGTAAGTTGCGATCGCTCTCAACTGAGTAGTTATGTCGGGAACCCGACAAACCGACTACGCACCAAATGATGGCGGGAAGCAGACCGTTTTATGGACTCTTCTGTTTTTGCGACGTCCTGACTGGATTGTGTCGGCTAAGCGACGGCGCCCAATCACGGCCCCACCTATAGCTTGCAACCCTTGCCGTGAGACGGCGTTCGATTCCGCATGACTGGGCCGTTAGCGACCTTGAAGAACCGCCTTCTCACCGCATTGCCGCCTGAAGACAGGGCTCTGCTCACCCCACATCTGTCCACGGTGGACCTGGATAAGAGCCGCCTGCTCTATGATCCGGGCGACCTGATCGATCAGGTGTACTTCCCCAATGACTGCGTCATCTCGCTGATGACCTTGATGGAGAGCGGCGCGGCGATCGAGTCGGCCACCATCGGTCGCGAGGGGGCCCTGGGCCTGATGGTCGCCGTGGCGCCGCGTCAATCGCTGAGCCGCGCCATCGTCCAGGCGCCGGGTTCGGCCCTGCGCATCGCCGCCGGCCCGCTGCACGACGCGTGGCGGCGCAGCGCGGCGCTGCGCGACTTGGTCGACCGCCACAACGAGGCCCTGTTCGGCCACGCCATCCAGTCGGTGGCCTGCAACGCCCTGCACGCCGTCGAGGCGCGCTTCTGCCGCTGGCTGCTGGGCTGCCACGACCGTATCGACAGCAACACGGTCAACCTGACCCAGGAGTTCCTGGCCGACATGCTGGGCGTCCAGCGCACCACCGTCACGGCCGTAGCCGGCTCGCTGCAAGCCAAGGGCCTGATCCGCTATCGCCGCGGCGTGGTGGATATCCTGGACCGCGCGGGCCTCGAGGCCATGACCTGCGAGTGCTACGGCGCGGTGCGTCGAGGGTACGAGCGACTGCTGCCGGCCTCGTTCGAGTAAAAGAAGACCCCGGATCCTCGATCCGGGGTTTCTGTTTTCCAGTCTAGCGGCGACGGGCCGGAGCCGGCGCGTGCGCCAAGCGCAGCAGGTTCGCCGCGCCCGGGGCGCCGAACGGCGTGCCGGCCACGACCAGCAGACGCTCGCCCGGCGCGACGAGACCCAGCTCCAGCGCCTTGCTCGACGCGTCTGTGGTCACGACTTCCAGGCTGTCGGGCTGAGCGCTGACGCGGGGTTCGATACCCCAGCACAGGGCCATGCGGCGCACGGCGTTGATGTCGGGCGACAGGGCCAGGACCGGCTGCAGCGGCCGCTCGCGAGCCAGGCGGCGCGCGGTCGCGCCCGTGGTGGTGAAAGCCACGAGGCACTTGGTCGATCCGGACTTGGCCGCGCCGGCGGCCGCGACCACCAGCACATCGGCGTCGTCGTCGTCGTGCTTCTGCTCGGCCTGCATCAGCTCTGGCCAGCGCGGGTCACGCTCCACGCGCTCGATGATGCGGTTCATCATCGACACCGACTCTTCGGGATATTCGCCCGCCGCCGATTCCGCCGACAGCATCACCGCATCCGCGCCCTCGTAGACGGCGTTGGCGACGTCCGAGGCCTCGGCGCGGGTCGGGGTCGGCGAGCTGATCATCGACTCCAGCATCTGGGTGGCGACGATGACGGGGATGCCGCGCTCGCGCGCCGCCCGCAGGATTTCCTTCTGCGCCACCGGCACTTCTTCCGGCGCCATTTCGACACCCAGGTCGCCGCGGGCGACCATGACGCCGTCGCAGAGGTCCAGGATCGGACCCAGCACCTTCAGGGCCTGGGGCTTTTCGATCTTGGCCAGCACTGCGGCGCGGCCTTCGACGATGCGACGCAGCTCGGCCATGTCTTCCGGCGCCTGCACGAACGACAGGGCGATCCAGTCGACGCCCAGGCGCAGGGCGAAGGCCAGGTCCTCGCGGTCCTTGGCCGTCAGCGGCGACATCGGGATGACCACGTCGGGCACGGCCACGCCCTTGCGCTCGGACAGCTTGCCGCCATTCGAGACGGTGGTGTTGGCGTAGCCCGGCCCCGCGTCGGTCACGGTCATACGCAGCTTGCCGTCGTCCAGCAGCAGGGTCGCGCCCGGCCGCATGGCGGTCAGGATCTCCGGGTGCGGCAGGTGCACGCGGGTCTCGTCGCCCGGGGTCGGGTCGTTATCGAAGCGGAAGGCCTGGCCGGCCTTCAGCATCACCGGACCGTTGGCGAACTTGCCGACGCGCAGCTTGGGGCCCTGCAAGTCGGCCAGGATGCCCAGCGGCCGGCCCACGATCGTCTCGGCCTCGCGGATCGCCGCATAGACGGCCGCGTGGGTCTCGTGGGCGCCGTGGCTGAAGTTCAGGCGGAAGACATCAGCCCCGGCCTTGGCCAGGGTGACGATCATGTCCAGCGAGCTCGAGGCCGGACCCAGGGTGGCGACGATGCGTGAGCGGCGGGCGCGGATCATGCCGTCGCTCCTTCTTGTTTCAGCTTGGCGGACAGAAGGCGTCGCCCTCGTTGGAAGCCAGTCTGATTTCGGTGAATGACAATGTCATGCGTCCGGCGGTGGACAGCGCGAAGGGGGACGAAACATGCGTCATGTCCGCGCCCTTGGCCTTGAAGCAGGAAAGTTTGATCTTGGCCGTACGCCATTCGCCGAGTTTCGCACCTGACAACGTTGACGTTACGTCTACCGTCGCGCCACAGGATTCGCCACAGGCCAAAGTCAGGGAAACCGGTTTCCCTGGGGACGCATCCACCCTGTAGCGGATCGTCACCGCCATGTCGCCCGTGGTCTGGCGCGAAAGGTCGACGGGCGGACCGGCGACGGTCAAGGCTCCCGCCCCCTCCCCGCTCCACGTCGCCTGGCGGGCGTTTTCCTGCGCGCCGGCGTCGACGGTCTTCAGCGACACAGCGC
>JAEXJH010000249.1 GCA_023445955.1 Pseudomonadota bacterium | reverse complement strand
GCGACCGTGAACGTCTGCTCACGGGGATCATCGACCTGTGCGAGGCCGGCCAGGCCAGCGGCGAGCCGACCCACCCCGACATCCAGGCCCTGCTGAACTCCATCTTCATGACCCTGGTGGTCGAGGCCGAGCGCGATATCCGTCATCGCCTGTCCGAACGCCTGGCCGACGCCGACTGGGCGCCTTCGGCCCTGATCAACATCATGGCGCTGGACGAGATCGATATCGCCCGCCCGATCATCGCCCGCAGCCCGGTGCTGCAGGATCACGACCTGATCCGCCTGCTGGTGCAGGCGACGCTGGAACACCAGATCGAGATCGCCCGCCGGCCGCACCTGAAGGCCCCGGTGGTCGAGGCGATCATCAGCCGCGACGAGCCGGCCGTGCTGACGGCCCTGGCCTCGAACGACACCGCCGAGATCTCGCCCGACGCCATGAGCCGCCTGGTGGGCCGCTCGCGCGAGGTGGTCGCCCTGCGCTCGCCCCTGGCGCGCCACCCCAAGCTTTCCACCGACCTGGCCGAGCAGCTCTATCTGCTGGTCGGCCGCGCCCTGCGCGACGCCCTGACCGCGCGGTTCCAGCTGGATCCGACCAAGATGCAGGCCGCCGTCAACGACGCCCTGCATGCGGCCCATCGCGGCGAGGCCGTGACCTCCGACATCGGCCCTGTCGAGGTCGACGAGGATCGCGAGGACATGGAGCGCTCGCTGATCGAGAAGCTGGACGCCGCTGGACAGCTGCGTCCCGGCTATCTGCTGCGCGTGCTGCGCGAAGGCCGCCTGCAGCTGTTCGTCATGGCCCTGGCGCGTCTGGGCAAGTTCGAGCCCCCCCAGATCCGCCGCGCCATCGACAGCGGTCGCCCCGAACTGCTGGCCCTGGCCTGCTCGGCCATCGGCATCGACCGCAGCGTCTTCCCGACGATCCTGGAGCATGTCCGCCAGTTGAACGGCGGCCGTCCCGGCGGCGGCGAGGAAGGCGTGCGTCGCGCCGCCAGCGCCTTTGGCCCCTTCACGCCGGACATCGCCGGCATGGCCTTCCGCCAGGCCGTCGGCCAAGTCTAAAGCTAGGTTTGACAAGCAGGCGGGCTTCCCGCCACTTGGCCGCATGTACCAGCCGCAACCGTTCGTGACTCGCCTGTCCTTCAAGGCCAGCGATCGGCCCGAAGCCCAGGAGGCCAAGGAGCGGCTCACCGCCCGCTATGGCGATGTCGGCGACGAGAACGCCCAGGTCATCGTCGCCTTGGGCGGCGACGGCTTCATGCTGGAGACCCTGCACGAGTCGATCGCCAGCCAGACGCCGATCTACGGCATGAACCGCGGCTCGGTCGGCTTCCTGATGAACGAGTATTCGGAAGACGACCTGCTGGAGCGGATCAACGCCGCCGAGCGGGCCGTCATCCATCCGCTGGCCATGGTCGCCATCGATTCGAACCGGAGACAGCACCGGGCGCTCGCCATCAACGAGGTCTCGCTGCTGCGCCAGACCCGCCAGACCGCCAAGCTGCGCATCTCGATCGACGGCAAGGTGCGGATGGGCGAGCTGGTCTGCGACGGCGCCTTGCTGGCCACGCCCGCCGGCTCGACGGCCTACAACCTCTCGGCCCACGGCCCGATCATCCCGATCGATGGCCAGGTGCTGGCCTTGACGCCGATCAGCGCCTTCCGCCCCCGGCGCTGGCGCGGGGCCCTGCTGCCGCAGTCCTCGCGGGTGACCTTCGAGATCCTGGAAGCCGACAAGCGCCCGGTCAGCGCCGTGGCCGACAACTTCGAAGTCCGCGACGTCATCGAGGTCCACATCTCTGAGGATCGCGGCACCTCGCTGTCGATGCTGTTCGACGCCGGCCGCAGCCTCGAGGAAAGAGTTCTGGCCGAGCAGTTCTCCGCCTGACGCCCCTCAAGTGAGACGTTGGGTCGCAGAAACTGGCGTCTCATCCAATATTAACGCCTGCTATGTTAGCGGTTACCCAACTATCCGCCGCTGGGGAGGCGCCCGTGACGAATAAGACCGCTGAAGTGATCCAGGTGCCGAACATGCTGAAGCTCAAGGTGGGCGGACGCGGTGGCATCGACATGGCCGCGATCGCCAAGGCCGAGGCGGCTCTTAAGAGCCTGTCCGGCAACTTCGCTCAATGGCTGAACGACGAGATCGTCAAGCTGGAGGCCGCTCGCCAGGGCGTCCGCACCGAGGGCCTCAACGCCGAAACGGTCGAGACCCTCTACCTGCGCGCCCACGACCTGAAGGGCCTGGGCGCCACCTACGAATTCCCGCTGATCACGCGCCTGGCCGCGTCGCTGTGCAAGCTGATCGACGATCCGGACACCCGCCTGTCGGCGCCGATGTTCCTCGTTGACGCCCACATCGACGCGATCAAGGCCTGCGTGCGCGACGACATCAAGGTCGACACGCACCCGGTCGGGAAGGCCCTGGTCACCGAACTGGAAGCCCGCGTCGCCGACTATCTCGGCAGCGCAGCAGCCTAGTAACTCAGGCCGAACAGGCCTTTCAGGTAGGGATTGAGCATCCGGCCTTCCGGATCCAATTCCTGCCTGACCTTCAGGAAATCTTTCCAGCGGGGGTAGATCGCCTCTAGCTGCCCACCATTCAGGGTGTGCAGCTTGCCCCAGTGCGGGCGACCGTCGTAGCGGCGGAAGATCGGCTCGATCAGTTCGTACAGGAACGTGAAGTCGTCGCGGTAATAGGCGTGCACGGCCACCGAGCCGCGCAGCCCGCCCTGGAACGGCGACAGCCAAGCGTCGTCGGGCGCGATACGGCGCACCTCGATCGGGAAGAAGACGTCGGGACGTTCCTTCTCGATGGTGCGGACCACCTCCTGCAGCGCCTTCAGCTGGTTCTCGACCGGCAGGTGGAATTCCATCTCGTTGAAGCGCACCGGACGCTCGGTCGACAGCAGCTTCCAGCCCTCGTCGACGGCAGTCTCGGGCTTGGCGGTCGACAGCAGCGCATGGGCGGCGGCCTTGCGCAGCGGCGTGGCGAAGCCGAGCAGGTTCCGCAGGCCCCGCAGCGCCTGCAGGAACTCGGTGTCCTGGTCCGGGCCGCGCGGCTCGACGGCGTCGTCGGTTTCATCATGGCTGATATTGGCCGCCAGCCCCGTGAACGGCACCGCGTAGAACTCGAAGTTCCTGTGCTGGGCCCAGCGCTCCTCGGCCTTGGCGATGGCGTCCTCGAACGGCTCCAGCCAGACCCGGCGACGCAGGCGGCGATTGGCGCTCGTTCTGATCCGTACCTGGGTGATGACGCCCAGCGCGCCCAGCGAGACGCGGGCGGCCTGGAAGACCTCGGGGTTCTTCTCCGCGTCGGCGTCGATGACCTTGCCCGAGGGCGTCACCAGTCGTAGGCCGGTGACGCTGCCGTGCATGGCCTGGATCTTGGCGCCGGTGCCATGGGTCGCCGTGCCCAGCGCGCCGCCCAGCGACTGCTTGTTGATGTCGGGCAGGTTGGGCAGCGCCCGACCCTTCTCGGCCAGCATCGGACCCAAGGCGCCCAGGCGCGTGCCGGTGCGGACGATCGCCTCGTCGCCTTCCCACGCGACCACGCCCGACAGCTGGTCCAGCGAGATCAGCGTGCCGTCGGTCGGCGCCAGAGCGGTGAACGAATGTCCGGCGCCCACGGGCCGGATCGGCGCCTGGGCGACCTTCAGGACCGTGGCCAGCTCGCCCTCGTCCTTGGGGGCCAGGCGAGCGGCGGGATAGGCGTGCTGCACGCCTGACCAGTTGCGCCAGAGCAGCTTGCCCCGCGCGTCGACCGAGGCCGGCGACGGCGGCTCGGGCTTGTCCCCGGTGGCGACCTTGTAGGCGGCCGCGCCGCCGGCGGCCACAGCCACGCCCGTCCCGCCCGCGATCAGGGCTCCGCGCCTGGAGATCATCCCACGCCCTCCGTTATTTGCCGGAGTCTTCGCGCCCCGCCATGAATCGGATGAGAGCTCGGAAATCGTCCGGCGTGCAAGTCGCGCACTGACCGGTGGCCGGCATGGCGTTGAAGCCCTGGATGGCGTGGTCCATCAGCACGGTCTCGCCGCGCTTGTAGCGCCCGTCCCAGGCGGCGCGGTCATGCACCAGCGGCGCGCCCGCGCCCGGGATGGCGTGGCAGGCGTGGCACGAGGTCTCGTACAGGCCCGCCAGGCGCGCGTCGGCCGGGCGCAAAGCGAGCGCCTGCTCCGGCGTGGGCGGCGGCGGGCTCTTGGACCCACAAGCACTGAGAAGAAGGGCGGCGGCGAGAACCAGCGCCCCGCGCATCATGCGATCCCCGACAGGCGCTTGGCCGCCGTCAGCGTGTTGGCCAGCAGGCAGGCGATGGTCATCGGTCCGACTCCCCCCGGAACCGGCGTGAGCGCGCCGGCGACCCGGCTAACCTCGTCGAAGGCGACGTCGCCGACAAGCCGGGTCTTGCCGGCCGCAGCGGCTTCCGGATCCCGGGCCGGATAGCGGGTGATGCCGACGTCGATCACCGTCGCGCCGGGCTTGACCCAATCGGCCTTGACCATCTCGGCGCGGCCAACGGCGGCCACGACGATGTCGGCCTGGCGGACGATGCCTGGCAGGTCCTTGGAGCGCGAGTGGGCGATGGTCACCGTGCAATCGGCGGCCAGCAGCAGCTGGGCCATCGGCTTGCCCATCAGGTTCGAGCGGCCGATGACCACGGCGGTCTTGCCCGAGAGGTCGCCGATCACGTCCTTCAGCAGCATCATGCAGCCCGTCGGTGTGCAGGGCGCCAGGGCCGGCAGGCCGCTGGCCAGGCGGCCGGCGTTGGTCACGGTCAGGCCGTCGACGTCCTTGTCGGGCGACAGGGCCGCCACGACGTCCATCTGGCTGATGTGGGCCGGCACCGGGAACTGGACCAGCACGCCGTGGATCTTGGGGTCGGCGTTGAGCTTGGAGACCACGGCCAGCAGCTCGTCCTGGGTGGTCTCGGCCGGCAGGCGGTGGGTCTCGGAATACATGCCGGCGGCTTCGGTCTGCTCGCCCTTGTTGCGGACATAGACCTGGCTGGCGGGGTCCTCGCCGACCAGCACCACGGCCAGGCCCGGCGTCACGCCGTGAGCGGCCTTCAGTTCGGCGACCTCCACGGCGATCTTCGCCCGCAGATCGGCCGCGAAGGCCTTGCCGTCGATGAGTTTCGCCTGCGCCATGTGCATCTCCCGGTTTGGCCGTCCGTAGCCGCTCGTTGTGCGTCACGCAACGCCGCACAGGCGTCACAGTCATCGTGCAAGAGCACCTGACATGTCGCCCTCCTCAGCCTTCGCTCGCGCCGACGTCGTCCTGGTGGGCGGCGGGCTGGCCAACGGTCTGATCGCCCTGCGCCTGCGGGCCATGCGGCCGAACCTGAAGGTCATCCTGCTGGAGCGCGAGCGCCGCTTGGCCGGCGAGCAGACCTGGCGCTGGTTCGAGACCGACGTCAGCCCCGGAATCGCCGCCTGGCTGCGGCCGCTGATCGTCCATCGCTGGAGCGGCTGGGACATTCGCCTGCCCGGCTTCGAGCGCTATCTCGACACCCCCGTCTTCGCCCTGACCGCCGAGCGCCTGCGCCAGGCCGTCACCTCGGCCCTGAGCGACGACATCTGGCTGGGTGTCCAGGTCACCGAGATCAGCCCGCACCAGGTGAGCCTGGCCGATGGCCGCCGCATCGCCGCCGGCACGGTGATCGATGGTCGAGGCGCGCGGCGCACCCGCAGCCTGGCGCTGGCCTGGCGCGCCTTCCTGGCCCAGGAGGTGACGCTGCGCGCGCCTCACGGCCTCTCCTACCCCATCCTGATCGACATCCCCGAGACGGACGACGAGACCTGCCCCTCCTTCAGCATCATGCCGCTGGACGCGCGTCGCCTGCGCATCGAAGTCGCGCAGTACGCCAGCGCCCCGACGCCCAACCTGGCCCTGAGCCGAGCCGCCATCGCAGCCCATGCCGTCATCCGGGGTTGGAGCCTCGACAAGGTCCTGCGCGAGGAGGACGGCGCCCTGCCGATCGTGCTGGCCGGCGACATCGACGCCTACTGGCGCGAGGCCCGGCCGGAAGTCGCCAAGGTCGGGCTGCGGGCCGCCAACTTTCATCCGGGCACGGGCCACTCCCTGCCCGACGCCGCGCGGCTGGCCGACCAGATCGCCGCCCTGCCCCGCATCAACAGCGCCAGCGTCCGGGCCTGCGCCGAGGTCCACGCCAAGACCTGCTGGCGTCGTCGGCGCTATCACCGGCTCCTCAACCGCCTGCTGCTGCGCGCCTGTCCGCCCGAGGCGCGGGCCAAGGTGTGGGACCGCTTCCATCGCCTCAGCCCTGGCCTGATCCAGCGGTTCCTCGCCGCCCGCCTGACGTTCATGGACAAGATCCGCCTCCTGCTGGTCGGCGCGCCTATCCCGGTTCCCGTGGCGCTGGAGCAGATCCGCGGCCGCACCGCCCTGGGCGCCGGCGACGCGTAACGCGGGTTGACCAGGGTCCGATCTCGGGGCGTCCTCGTCGCATGAGCAACCCGACTCCCGCCGCCCACGTCCGCGACCTCCTGGCCAAGCTGGGCGTCCCGGTCCTGCCCGCCGACGCCGGCCACGCCGTGCGCAGCCCGATCGACGGCCAGGTCCTGACCCACGTAGCCTTCGACGACGCCCGCGAGATCGGCGCCAAGATTACCGAAGCCCGCCACGCCTTCGCCGCCTGGCGGGTCGTCCCCGCCCCGCGTCGCGGCGAGCTGGTGCGCCTCTTCGGCGAGGAGCTGCGCGCGGCCAAGGCGGATCTGGCCGCCCTCGTCACCCTGGAAGCCGGCAAGATCGCCTCCGAGGCGGCCGGCGAGGTCCAGGAGATGATCGACATCTGCGACTTCGCCGTCGGCCTCTCCCGGCAATTGCACGGCCTGACGATCGCCTCCGAGCGCCCCGGCCACGCCATGCGCGAGACCTGGCATCCGCTGGGTCCGGTCGCCGTGATCAGCGCCTTCAACTTCCCGGTCGCCGTCTGGGCCTGGAACGCTTGCCTGGCCTTGGTCTGCGGCGATCCCGTGATCTGGAAGCCGTCCGAGAAGACGCCGCTGACGGCGCTGGCTGCGCACGCCATCCTGCAGCGCGCCCTGGCGCGCTTCGAGGACGCGCCGGACGGCCTGTGCGCCGTCGTCCAGGGCGGCCGCGACGCCGGCGAGCGCCTGGCCCGCGACCCGCGCATCGCCCTGGTCAGCGCCACCGGCTCCACCCGTATGGGCCGCGCCGTCGCCCCGATGGTCGCCGAGCGCTTCGGCCGCTCGATCCTGGAACTGGGCGGCAACAACGCCATGATCGTCACGCCGTCGGCGGACCTCTCGCTGGCCCTGCGCGCCATCGTCTTCTCGGCGGCCGGCACGGCGGGCCAGCGCTGCACCAGCCTGCGCCGGCTGATCGTCCACGAGAGCCTGGTCGACAAGGTCAGCGACGCGGTCGAGACCGCCTTCCAGCGCCTGCCGGTCGGCGATCCTCGGGAGGCCAAGACGTTGCTCGGCCCGCTGATCGACAAGGCCGCCTACGACGCCTTCGTCGAGGCCATGAACCAGGTCCGCGCCGAGGGCGGGACCGTCAGCGGCGGCGAGCGGCTGCTGATCGACCAGCATCCGGACGCCTACTATGTCCGCCCCGCCCTGGCCCGCCTGCCGTCCGCGACCGCCTGCATGCAGCGCGAGACCTTCGCGCCGCTGCTGCACGTCGTGCCCTACACGGAGTTCGACGAGGCCATCGCGATTCAGAACGACGTGCCCCAGGGCCTGTCGTCCTGCGTGATGACCAACGATGTCCGCGAGGCCGAAGGCTTCCTGTCGGCCGCGGGCAGCGACTGCGGCATCGCCAACGTCAATATCGGCCCCTCGGGCGCCGAGATCGGCGGCGCGTTCGGCGGCGAGAAGGAAACCGGCGGCGGCCGCGAGAGCGGGTCCGACAGCTGGAAGCAGTACATGCGCCGGCAGACGGCGACGGTGAACTATTCGGGCGCGCTGCCGCTGGCCCAGGGGGTGCGGTTCGACCTCTAAGCCGACGCCCTTGCCCTCTCTCCCGACAGACGGCATAAGCCCTGACCTCGGGTCTCAAGGCCCATGCCGGCGTAGCACAGCGGTAGTGCAGCGGTTTTGTAAACCGAAGGTCGGGAGTTCGATCCTCTCCGCCGGCACCAGTTTCCTTCCGTCCTTCAGGCCCCGCGCGATGACCGCCACCCTCTTCATCGACGCTGACGCCTGCCCCGTGAAGGACGAGGCCTACAAGGTCGCCGCCCGCCACGGCTTCAAGACCTTCGTGGTGTCCAACAGCTGGATCCGCGTGCCCGCGACGCCGGTCATCGAGCAGATCGTGGTCGAC
>JAEXJH010000248.1 GCA_023445955.1 Pseudomonadota bacterium | reverse complement strand
GGCTATTCGGCCTGCTTCCTGGGCGCGCTGGGCCTGGTGGCCCGCAACCAGGGCGTCAAGCTGGGCGAGCACAGCCTGGACGCCGAGGTCGACCTGATCAAGGACGAGACCAGCTTCCACGTCGGCGTGCGCCTGAAGCTGACCGCCCCGGACCTGGACCGCGAGACCGCCGAGAAGCTGCTGCACGCCGCCCACGAGGTCTGCCCCTACTCGAAGGCCACGCGCGGCAACGTGGATGTGGCGCTCGAGGTCGCCTAGCCCGGGAAGTACTGGAAGAACGGTTCGGCCTCGGCCAGCACGCGCTGGGCCGACGGCCGGGCCTTCAGGCGCTCCAGGTAGGCAAGGCAGCGCGGCCAGCGGCCCTCCAGCGCCTGGACCTTGTCGGCGTAGAACAGGGCCGGCATCGCCGCGCAGTCGGCCAGGCCGAAGTCGCCGCACATCCAGGTCCGGCCATCGGCCAGCTCGGCCTCCAGGTGATCGCAAGCCCGCGCGATTTGGTCGTAGCTCTCTTGCACGCCGTACGGATCCTTGTTGGCGTCGGGCGGCCGGATGCGGTCGGCGATGATCCGCTGCATCGGGTGGTGGATGTAGTGGTCAAAGAACCGGTCCCAGTAGCGCATCCGCCAGGCGAAGTCGGGGTTCTGCGGCACGAACCGCACGCGGCCCGGATAGTGGGCGTCCAGATAGTCGAGGATGACGCTGGTCTCGTTGACGGTCTCGTCGCGGGCGTCGTCGCGCAGCGCCGGCATCTTGCCCATCGGCGACAGCTTGCGGAACGCCTCGCGCCCGGCCGGGTCGCCCAGATTGACCATCGCGTTCTCGAACGGGGTGTCGTTCTCGTAGAGGCCGATCAGCACCTTCCAGCAGAACGAGGACAGCGGATGGGCGTGCAGCGTCAGGCTCATGGCGTCGGCTCTCAGATACTTAAGTTATTGCCTAACTATATCCACAAGGCGACGGTGCGCAACCCGCTGGGGGTGACAAAACCCGCCCTCGGACGCTAGAAGCGCCCACACTCCATTTCAGACCAGAGACAGAGCCTCTCAAATGGCCGGCCACTCGAAATTCAAGAACATCATGCACCGCAAGGGCCGCGCCGACGCCGCGCGGTCGAAGCTGTTCTCCAAGCTGTCGCGGGAAATCACCGTCGCGGCCAAGACCGGCCTGCCTGATCCGGCCATGAACCCGCGCCTGCGCCTGGCCGTGAACAACGCCAAGGCCGAAAGCCTGCCCAAGGACGTCATCGACCGCGCGATCAAGAAGTCGCAGATGGGCGACGCGGCCGACTACTCGGAAATCCGCTACGAAGGCGTCGCCGCCGGCGGCGTCGGCATCATCGTCGAGGTGCTGACCGACAACAAGAACCGCGCCGCCGCCAACGTTCGCTCGTACTTCACCAAGATCGGCGGCAACATGGGGGCCACCGGTTCGGTGACCTTCAACTTCGATCACGTCGGCCAGATCACCTACCCGGCCAAGGCCGCGTCGGAAGACGACATGATGGAAGCCGCCATCGAGGCCGGCGCCGACGACGTCACCTCGGACATGGGGGAAGAGGGCGAAGGCCACACCATCTACACCGCCTTCGAGAGCCTGAACGAAGTGGCCGCCGCCCTGGAAGCCAAGTTCGGCGCGGCGTCGAACACCAAGATCGCCTGGCGTCCGAAGATGCAGGTGCCGGTCACCGGCGACTCGGTGGCCACCCTGATGAAGCTGCTCGACCTGCTGGACGACGATGACGACGTCCAGAACGTCTACTCGAACGAAGACATCAGCGACGAAGACCTGGCCAAGCTGGGTTGATGATTTTGGGGGAGGTCCGGTGGGCCTCCCCTCTGTGTTTCTAGTTTCTAGTGATCGAGGCTCCGGTGACCGTCTCCGCTCCCAACGCTCTGGCTGTCGTCGACCTGCCGAACCTGCCCAACCACTATCGCGGCAAGGTGCGGGACAATTACGACCTGCCGGACGGGCGCCGGGTGATCGTCGCCTCGGACCGCCTCAGCGCCTTCGACCGCAACCTGTGCGCCGTGCCGTGCAAGGGCCAGGTGCTGACGCAGACGGCGCGCTACTGGTTCGACCAGACCGCCGACATCTGTCCCAACCACGTGGTGGCCTATCCGGACCCGAACGTGCTGATCGGCCAGCGGCTGGAAATGCTGCCGGTCGAGCTGGTGGTGCGCGGCTATCTGGCGGGCACGACCTCGACCTCGATCCTGACGCTGTACAACAAGGGCGAGCGCCAGATGTACGGCGTGACCCTGCCTGACGGCCTGCGCGCCAACCAGCGCCTGCCGCAGCCGATCCTGACCCCCACCAGCAAGGCCGCCGACGGCGACCATGACGCGCCGCTGTCGCCTGCTCAGATCCTGGAGCAGGGCCTGCTGACGGCTGAGCAGTGGGAGCAGCTCAGCGCCTACGCCCTGGCCCTGTTCGCGCGCGGCCAAGAGCTGGCCGCCCAGCGCGGCCTGATCCTGGCCGACACCAAGTACGAGTTCGGCCTCGACGCCGACGGCCGCATCGTGCTGGCCGACGAAATCCACACCCCCGACAGCAGCCGCTTCTGGAAGGCCGCGACCTACGAGGCCAAGTTCGAGGCCGGCGAGCGTCCCGACAGCTTCGACAAGGACTTCGTCCGCGCCTGGGTCGCCCAGCGCTGCGACCCCTACAAGGACGAGATCCCGGAGATCCCGGCGCAGCTGATCCAGCAGACCTCGGAGGTCTATATCGAGGCCTTCGAAACGATCACGGGCCAGACCTTCCAGCGTCCGGATGCTGGCGAGCCGGTGCTGGCGCGGGTGCAGCGTAATCTCGACGCCTATCTGGCCGGCTAGACGGCTTCTCCCCGTCACAAGGCCCCGCTAGACTGCGTCACATGGTTCTGCGGGTTCACATCGACACCGATTGCGGCGTGGACGACGCCCTGGCGCTGGCCCTGATGGCGCGCTCGCGGCAGGCCGTGGACGTGGTCTCGGTCTCGGCCGTGTTCGGCAACACCTATGTGGACCAGGCCGCGGCCAACGCCCGGGGCGTGCTGCGCCTGGCCGGCTGCGGGGCCGAGGTCTATATCGGCGCGGGTTCGGGCCTGGCCCGCCGCCGGGTCGAGC
This sequence comes from Pseudomonadota bacterium, assembly GCA_023445955.1. Taxonomy (GTDB): domain Bacteria; phylum Pseudomonadota; class Alphaproteobacteria; order Caulobacterales; family Caulobacteraceae; genus Caulobacter. The sequence goes on along the minus strand of JAEXJH010000248.1, from coordinate 1,116 downwards.
GCATGCGGCCGGCCCACGGCGTCGACGGCCTGAACGGCGCGGGCTTCTCGCAGCGCTGGAAGCTGCCCGAGCTGGAGCGCGGCCACTCCGCCAACTTCCTGGCCTTCGCCGCGCGCCGCAAGATCAGCGGCCTGTTCCTGGGCCCCCTGACCAATCTGGCCAAAGGGCTGCTGGAAGACCCCGCCGCCTTCCGCAACTGGCGCCCGACGATCATGGCCGGCGCCTTCGAGGTGGCCGGCAAGGCCGCCGGCGGCGCCGACTTCAACAGCTGGAGCGATCCGGAAGCCCTGCAGCGCACGCTGGAGGCCGGCGTCATGCCGCGCCTGATGCCGGTGGATGTCAGCCATCAGGTGGCGATCACCGCCGAGGACCTGGCCAAGGGCGCGGTCTGCTGCGGCTCGCCGTTGTCCCAGCGCCTGACCAAGGCCGCCGGACCCTATATCGCCTTCCACCAGCAGGTCTGGGGCGGCGAGGGTTGCCGGCCGCACGACGCGGTGGCCGCCGCCAGCCTGGTGTCGCCCGAGCTCTTCACATTCGAGCCCGCCCGCCTGCGCGTGATCATCGACGGCGAGCGCCAAGGCCGGGTCGAGCGCGTCGATGGCGCGCCCAACGCCGAGGTCTGCACCGGCCTGGACGTCGCCGCCGTCAAGCGCATGATCCTAGGCGGCCTGTTCGGCTGGAACGCGGTCGAGGCGGCGTAGTGACTGGCAAAAGGGCTGGCCCGCGTTTCCCCGGGGGCGCGGCGCTACCGGTGTCGGCGTTCGGACGCGGACGGGTCTAGAGGAGATTTCGTGCAGGGGCTGAGGCGAAATTGATGTCGAATGCGGACCTGTCGAGCGTCTGGCGCGGGGCGCTGTGGCCCGGCGCCGGGACGTTGCGGGCAGAGCGGTTGCGGCGCGGGCTAATCCTGGTCCTGGTCAGCGTGATCGCGCCGATCGCGGCGGGCTGGGTGGCGGGACGGTTCACCCAGAACCCGATCGCCGCCTTGTGGTTCGCGCCGCCGATCTTCCTGATCGCCCTGTGGGGCGGCCTGGGACCGGCCGTGCTGACCATCGTGGTCGCCGTGGCGGCCTTCGACTACTGGGTCCTGCCGCCGTACCGTTCGCTGTTCCTGAC
>JAEXJH010000247.1 GCA_023445955.1 Pseudomonadota bacterium | reverse complement strand
GGGGACCAGCGAAGCTGGTGGAGGGGGTTGGTCAAGCCCCCAGGAACAGCTCCCGCGAGGGACACAGATCACTGATCTTGCACACCTCGCACTTGGGCTTCCGCGCCACGCAGACATACCGCCCGTGCAGGATCAGCCAGTGGTGCGCCCGCGTCTGATACGGCCCCGGCACGATCCGCATCAGGTCCTGCTCCACCGCGTCGGGCGTTTTCCCCGCCGACAGCTTCAGCCGGTGCGAGACCCGGAAGACGTGGGTGTCCACGGCGATGGCGGGCTCGATGTCCAGCTCGTTCAGCACCACGCTCGCCGTCTTGCGGCCCACGCCGGGCAGAGCCTCCAGGTCCTCGCGGTTCAGCGGCACCTGGCCGCCGTGCTTGTCCATCAGGATGCGGGCGGCGGCGATGACGTTCTTGGCCTTGGTGCGGAAGAGGCCGATCGAGGCGATGTACTTGATCAGCCCCTCTTCCCCGAGCTCCAGCATCGCCTCGGCGCTGTCGGCGACCTTGAACAGCGGGCCGGTGGCCTTGTTGACCTGGACGTCGGTGGCCTGGGCCGACAGCGCCACGGCGGTGACCAGCTCATAGGGGTTGGCGTAGTTCAGCTCGGTCTTCGGATGCAGTTCCAGGCTCTCGAAGCGCGCGAACAGCACTTCGACCCGTTCGCGCTCGGCGGGGCTGATCCGCTTGGCGGCGGGTTTCTTCTTCGGAGCGGGAGCCTTGGCCATGGGCCGGACCATGCCGTGATGCGCCCATCTCGCCAAGCGCGGGGGAGGCGCCTAAATTCCCTGCCGATGGCCGCGCCGATCTACATGAACGCCCTGATCACGCCGAACCGCTCGCTGAGCGATTGCGGCATGAAGGTCGTGCTGGGCGTCGTGATCGCGTTCAACCTGATGATCGCGGTGTTCCTGCTGGTGCTGCATGCGCCGGTGGTGCTGCCGTTCCTGGGCCTGGACGTGCTGGGCGTCTGGCTGGCCTTGCGGGCCAGCGCCCGCGCCGCGCGCCGGGCCGAGCGGGTTCAGGTCACGGCCGAGGCGATCACCGTCAGCCGCGAGGACGAGAAAGGCAGCCGCACCATCTGGACCTCGCCCACGGCCTTCACCCGCGTCGGGATCGAGCAGCCGGGCGAGCACGAGACCCGTGTGCGCCTGATGATCCACCGCCGCCGCCTGACCGTCGGCCGCGCCCTGGCGCCGGTCGAGCGGATGGACTTCGCCAACGCCCTGCAGGACGCTATCCGCGCCGCCCGCAACGAGCGCTGGTCATGACCGCAAGAACCGGGCGGACGCCGTCATTCGGGAGCCGTAGCCTATGAGCATGGCATGCGACGCATCCCCCATCCCGGAGACCGCGAGCGAGGAGCTGGTCCGCCTGGCCGAACGCTCGCTCGACTACCACCGCATGGCCAAGGCGCTGGACTGGCTGGCCGAGCGGTGGTCCGACCATCCCTCGCTGGACGAGGCCGCCCAGGCCGTGGGCCTGTCGCCGTTTCACTTCCAGCGCATCTTCACCCGCTGGGCCGGGGTCAGTCCCAAGAGCTTCGTCTCGGCCATCGCCCATGCCGAGGCCCGGCGCTCGCTGGAGGCCGGCGGCACGGTGCTGGACGCGGCCTTCGACGCCGGGCTGTCAGGGCCGTCACGCCTGCACGACCTGTTCATCGCCCAGGAGGCCGCGACCCCCGGCGAGGTGCGTCGGCGCGGGGCCGGGATGCGGCTGCGTTGGGGCTGGGCGCCGACGCCGTTCGGCAAGGGCCTGTTCGTGATGGCCGATCGCGGCTTGGCGGGCCTGGCCTTCTCGGACGGGGACGACGAGGCGACCTTCGCCGACATGCACCGCCGTTTCCCGGCCGCCGACTGGCGTCGCGATGACGCTGCAGCCTTGGCCACCGCCGCCCACGCCTTCACGGGCGGGGAAGGGCCGCTGCCGGTCGTGCTGATCGGCTCGCCCTATCACGTGCAGGTCTGGAAGGCGCTGCTGCAGATCCCGGCCGGCGAGACCGCCACCTACGGCCAGGTCGCCTGTTGGGCCGGCAAGCCCAAGGCCTTCCAGGCCACCGGCGGCGCCATCGGAGCCAACCCGATCTCGCTGCTGATCCCCTGTCACCGGGCGATCGGCAAGAGCGGCAAGCTGACCGGCTATCACTGGGGCCTGGCGCGGAAGGCGGCCATTCTCGGGATGGAGGCGGTGGCCGCCGCTTCTTAGGTCGGTGGGGCCGTCCTCGCCCTTCGACAGGCTCAGGGTGAGGACTACTTTTCAGACCGAGACAGTAGAAAACCTCATCCTGAGCTTGTCGAAGGACGAGGTTTTCGGGCCCGCTGGCCTTAAAGGATAAACCGGCTCAGGTCGGCGTTCGCCGCCAGCGCCCCGATGCGTTCCTGCACGTAGGCCGCGTCGATCGCCACCGTCTCGCCGCTGCGGTCGGCCGCCGTGAAGCTGATCTCCTCGACCACCTTCTCCAGGATGGTCTGCAGGCGGCGGGCGCCGATGTTCTCGACCGAATTGTTTACGGCCACCGCCGCGTCGGCCAGGGCGTCGATCGCTTCGTCCGAGAAGCTCAAGGTCACGCCTTCCGTCAGCATCAGGGCCTGGTGCTGGCGGATCAGGTTGGCTTCCGGCTCGGTGAGGATGCGGCGCATGTCATCGCGCGACAGGCCCTTCAGCTCGACGCGGATCGGCAGGCGGCCCTGCAGCTCGGGCAGCAGGTCCGAGGGCTTGGCCACGTGGAAGGCGCCCGAGGCGATGAACAGGATGTGGTCGGTCTTCACCGGCCCGTACTTGGTCGAGACCGTCGTGCCCTCGATCAGCGGCAGCAGGTCGCGCTGCACGCCTTCACGCGACACGTCCGCGCCCGAGCGCTGCGAAGAGCTGGCGACCTTGTCGATCTCATCGAGGAAGACGATGCCGTGGTTCTCGGCCAGTTCCAGGGCTTCCTGGGTCAGGGCCTCCTGGTCCAGCAGCTTGTCGCTTTCCTCGGCGATCAGCGGGGTCCAGGCGGCTGTGACGGTGGTCTTGTGGGCCTTCGTGCGATTGCCGCCGAACGACTTCATCATCTCTGACAGGTTCAGCACCTGGGCGCCGGGCTGGCCGGGGATCTCGAAACTGGCCCCGCCGCCGGTGTCGGCCAACTGCAGCTCGATTTCCTTGTCGTCCAGCTCGCCGGCGCGGAGCTTCTTGCGGAAGCTGTCGCGGGCGGCGGTCGAGCCGGGGCCGGTCATGGCGTCGAGTATGCGTTCCTCGGCGGCGGCTTCGGCTTTCGCCTTCACCGCGGCGCGGCGCTTGTCGCGGACCATGGCCAGGGCGCTTTCGACGAGGGCGCGGACGATCTGGGCGACGGCGCGGCCGACATAGCCGACCTCGGTGAACTTGGTGGCCTCGACCTTGAGGAACGGCGCCTGGGCCAGCTTGGCCAGGCGGCGGGCGATCTCGGTCTTGCCGACGCCCGTGGGGCCGATCAGCAGGATGTTCTTGGGCGTCACCTCGTCACGCAGGTCGGCCGGCACGCGACGGCGGCGCCAGCGGTTGCGCAGGGCCACGGCGACGGCCTTCTTGGCCTCGGTGTGGCCGACGATATAGCGGTCCAGCTCGGAAACGATCTCGCGGGGGGAAAACTCGGTCATCGGTCGTTGATCAGGGTCTCGAAGATCAGGCGCCAACCATCCGGGCGCCGTTGCCAGACATGCATATAGTGCGCGGCGACGGCTTTTGGACCCTCCGTCCACGTGGCTTCGCCGTGGGTCCAGACGAGATCGCCAGCCCTGGAGGCCCCGCCGCCCCGCAAAACCAGGCTCATGCTGGCCGGACGGGCCGCCAGGCGCGGCGCCAGGGCGGTCGCGGCGAGGGCGCGGGTTGCGCGTGGACCCAGCAGGCGGGCGTCATTGGAGAGCACGGCCTTGTAGGCGTCCGCGGCTCCCCGAAGAGCGGCCTTGGCCAGATCGGCCTCCGCCGTTCGAACGTCGTCGAAAGCCTTGGCGGACGAGATCGTGGCGACCGGACCGACCATCGCCGGCGCGTCCGGTCCAGGCAGCGAAGCCGCCTCCGCCGCCGAACCGCCGTCATAGATCCAGCGCCACACGCCGTCGGCGTCCTTGCGCCAGATCGTAGCGAACCAGCCGCCGCGCTGGCCCTCGATCGCCCAGGGGCCGGTGGAGAGGCCAAGCTCCCCGGACTTCGCCGCCACCACCCAGGCCGGCCACCACTGCAGCTTGGGCTCGCCCTGCGCCGACCTGGCCTCGTAAAGCGCCTTGGCGTTGGTCGGGTTCGGATCGAAGACGATGGCGTCGGAGGCCATGTGCTTCAGGAACGCGCCTCGCATCCCCATGGTCGCGCCGTCGGCGGCGAAGGCGCGTTCGGCCGCCTCGATCTGGGCGGCGGGGGTTGAGGCGAGCGACAGGGCGACAAGAGCGGCGACAAGCATGGCGATGGATCCTCCCGGCCGCGATCAGGCGTCGCCGGGAGGGCCTTCGCATCCGTCTTGCGACGAAAGCCTACAGGACTTCGACCGTGAGATTGCCGTTGGTGTAGACGCAGATCTCGGCGGCGATGCCCATGGCCTTGCGGGCTAGCGCCTCGGCCGTCAGGTCGGAGTCGAGCAGGGCCTTGCCGGCCGCCAGGGCGTAGTTGCCGCCCGAGCCGATCGCCGCCACGGCATTGCCGTCGGCGCTCTCGCCCGGCTCCAGTACGTCGCCGACGCCAGTGACGGTGTAGATGGCGGTCTTGTCGGCCACCAGCAGCATGGCTTCCAGCTTGCGCAGGTAGCGGTCGGTGCGCCAGTCCTTGGCGAGATCCACGCAGGCGCGGGCCAACTGGTCGGGATACTGCTCCAACTTGGCTTCCAGGCGCTCAATGAGCGTGAAGGCGTCGGCCGTGGCCCCGGCGAAGCCTGCGACCACCTTGCCGCCGGCGAGGCGCCGCACCTTGCGGGCGTTGCCCTTGACGACGGTTGGCCCCATGGAGACCTGTCCGTCGCCGGCGATCACGGTCTGACCGTTCTTGCGCACCGCCAGAATGGTCGTGCCGTGCCAGTCGGGGAAGGAATTGCTGCTTTGCATGGCTTCGCATGTGGCGAGGCCGGGCCGGAGGGTCAAGCGCCGTGAGTTTTTCGGAAAGCGAAGTCGAGCGCTACGCCCGCCACCTGGTGCTGCGCGAGGTGGGTGGACCCGGCCAGCAGAAGCTGAAGGCCGCGCGGGTGCTGATGGTCGGGGCCGGGGGCCTGGGCGCGCCGGCCGCGCTCTATCTGGCCGCCGCCGGGGCCGGGGCGATCGGGCTGGTCGACCAGGACACCGTCTCGCTGTCCAACCTGCAACGGCAGGTGCTGTACGCCACCGGAGACGTCGGCCGGCCCAAGGTCGAGGCGGCGGTCGAGCACTTGGGAGCGCTGAACCCGCACACGACCGTCGAAACCCATCCGGTATGGCTGGACGCGCAGAACGCCGGCGACATCGTCAGCCGGTATGACCTGGTGCTGGACGGCACGGACGACTTCGCCACCCGCTTCGCCGTCAGCGACGCCTGTCTGGCGCACGGCAAGCCGCTGGTCAGCGGAGCCCTGGGCCGCTGGACCGGCCAGGTCGGGGTGTTCCACGGCAAGCCCTGCTATCGCTGCCTGGTGCCGGAGGTCCCGCCGGACGCCGAGACCTGCTCGCTGGTCGGCGTGGTCGGGGCGCTGGCGGGGGTGATCGGATCGATGATGGCCCTGGAGGCGATCAAGCTGATCGTCGGCGCGGGCCAGCCCCTGTCGGGCAAACTCCTGATCTATGACGCCCTTTCGGCCGAGACGCGGACCGTGAGGATCGGGGCCGATCCCCATTGCATTGCCTGCGGCGCTTGACGAAGAACGTCGTTCGCTCAAGTTTCAATATCGAGTTCATTTCGCAGGGGAGGGCGGCATGAAGACGCTTTTGCGCGGCCTGGGGATGGCCCTGCTGCTGATCGTCGTCCTGGCGACCGGCGGCTGGTTCGTGCTGCAGCGGCCGGACATCCCCTACGCCACGCTGGAGCAGCGGTATGGCTATGCCGACAGCCGCTATATGGACCTGCCGGGCGGGGTGCGAGCGCACTACCGCGACCTGGGGCCGCGCGACGCGCCGGCCATCGTGCTGGTCCACGGCTTTTCGGCCTCGACCCATGCCTGGGACGCCTGGGTCAAGGCGCTGTCGAGCGAGTACCGGGTCGTCGTGCTGGATCTGCCGGGGCACGGCCTGACCCGGACGCCAGCGGGCTATGCGGCCGGTCGTGACGGTTTCGGGACGGTCGTCGACCAGGTCACCGGCCAGCTGGGCCTGACCCGCTTCACCCTGGGCGGCAACTCTATGGGCGGTGGTGTGGCCTGGGCCTACACGCTGGACCATCCCGACAAGGTCCAGCGCCTGGTGCTGGTCGACGCGGCCGGCTGGCCGATGACCAAGACGGGCGGCGCGTCGATCTTCGCGATCATGCGCAATCCGTTGGGCCGCAAGCTGCTGCGCAACATCGACACCCGGCCGCTGGTCGCTCAGGGCCTGCGGTCGGCCTATCTGGATCCCAAGCTGGTCACGCCGGCCCTGGTCGATCGCTATGTCGACCTGGCCGGCGCGCCGGGGCATCGCGACATCCTGCTGGGCCTGCAGACCGGTTCGCGTCGCGAGGCCACGGCGGCCGACCTTTCGCGCATCCACGTGCCGACCCTGGTGATGGTCGGTCAGGACGACCGGCTGATCCCGGCGGCCGACGGCGAGAAGTTCCACCAGGCCATACCGGGCGCGACCCTGATCCTATATCCGGCCGTCGGCCACGTGCCGATGGAGCAGATCCCCGACCGCTCGGCGACCGATCTCAAGGCCTGGCTGGCGGCGCATCCGCCAGCGCCGAAGCCCTAGAGCATCGCCGGAATGACCCGGTCCGGCGGCCGGTGCCCGTCCATGAAGGTCTTCACGTTGACGATGACCTTCTCGCCCATGTCGATGCGGCCCTCGACCGTGGCCGAGCCCATGTGGGGCAGCAGCACGACGTTGGGCAGCTTGAGAAGCTTGGGGTTGATGGCCGGCTCGTGCTCGTAGACGTCCAGGCCCGCGCCGGCGATCTCGCCCTTGGCCAGCATGTTGGCCAGGGCGCCTTCGTCGATCACCTCGCCGCGGGCGGTGTTGACGATCACCGAGTGGGGGCGCAGCAGCTTCAGCCGGCGGGCCGACAGCAGGTGGTAGCTGGCCGGGGTGTGCGGGCAGTTGACCGAGATGAAGTCCATCCGGGCCAGCATCTGGTCCAGGCTCTCCCAGTAGGTGCAGCCCAGCTCTTCGGCGATGCGGGGACTGACGGGCTTGCGGTTGTGATAGTGCACCTGCATGCCGAAGGCCTTGGCGCGGCGGGCCACGGCCTGGCCGATGCGGCCCATGCCGATGATCCCCAGGCGCTTGCCCCACAGGCGGCGGCCCAGCATCCAGGTCGGCGACCAGCCGTGGAAGCCGCCGGACTTGACCACCTCGGCGCCTTCGACGATCCGGCGCGAGGCAGCCATGATCAGGGTCATGGTCAGGTCGGCGGTGTCTTCGGTGAGAACCCCCGGCGTATTGGTGACGATGATGCCGCGCGCATTGGCCGTGGCGACGTCGATATTGTCGACACCGGCCCCGAAATTGGCGATCAGCTTGAGCCGATCGCCGGATCGCGACAGAAGGCGCGAGTCGATACGATCGGTGATCGTCGGCACCAGCACGTCGGCGCGGCTCATCGCGTCGACGAGTTCATCCGCCGTCAAGGGTTTGTCGGAGACGTTCAGTTCGGTGTCGAACAGTTCGCACATCCGCGTCTCCACCGGATCGGGGAGTTTGCGGGTGACGATGACTTTGAGCTTGCGGGCGGCCATGGGCGGTTTGAAAAGCTCTCACTGACGGGCGTTTGAAAGCTGTAGCAAAGGGGCCCGGAGGGGCCAAGCAACATGCCGTCGAAATCAGAACATCGTTCGCTTCGTGTCGTTCTTGGGGCGCTGGCCGTCATGCTGGCCGGGCCTGCCCTGGCGGAAGGTCCGAAGATCACGCCGTCGGGCCTGGAGGTGCCGCGCTACGTCTCGCTGAAATACGCGGAAGTGAACGCGCGCAACGGCCCAGACGAGGCTCACCAGCTGCTGTGGATCTACCACGCCAAGGGCATGCCGGTGCAGGTGGTGGCCGAAACGCGCGAGTGGCGGCGGATCTGCGACCCCGAGGGCGGCCTGGCCTGGGTCCACAAGCGCACCACCGACGGCCGCCGCGCGGCCATGCGGGTGCAGCCCAGCAATTTGCCGCTGCTCAGCGCGCCCAAGGACGGGGCCAAGGTCAGCGCCTATCTGAAGGGCCGCTCGGTCGCCCAGCTCGACAAGTGCGAGAAGGGCTGGTGCAAGCTGCGCGCCGACGGATCCTCGGGCTGGGCCAAGGAAGGCGACATCTGGGGCGCCAATCCGGCCGTCCAGTGTCGCAAGGACTAGAGGGGCCAGCCAGGCTCGGCGGAACACCCCGCGCGAGGGAAACGTTGAGACCTGACCCAACCCCGTGCTAGGGGCGTCCCCATGCAGAAGAACGCCTACACCTACGAAGAACTCCTGGCTTGCGGCCGCGGTGACCTGTTTGGTCCCGGCAACGCCCAGCTGCCGGCCCCGCCGATGCTGATGTTCGACCGGATCGTCCGCATCGAGTCCGAGGGCGGCAAGTACGGCAAGGGCTATGTCGAAGCCGAGTTCGACATCAATCCCGACCTCTGGTTCTTCGGCTGCCACTTCATCGGCGACCCCGTCATGCCCGGGTGCCTGGGCCTGGACGCCATGTGGCAGCTGGTCGGCTTCTTCCTGGGCTGGTCGGGTGGTCCCGGCCGCGGCCGCGCCCTGGGCGTCGGCGAGGTGAAGTTCACCGGCCAGGTCACCCC
>JAEXJH010000246.1 GCA_023445955.1 Pseudomonadota bacterium | reverse complement strand
GGCCTGGATTCCGCAGGCCCAGACCGACGCCATGCGCGCCTCGGGCTTGGCGCACATCATTTCCATTTCCGGCCTGCACATGGCGATCGTCGGCGGTTTCATGTTTGGCGCGGTGCGGCTGGGCGTCGCCGCCTGGCCGTGGCTGGCCTTGCGGGCGCCGGGCAAGAAGATCGCCGCCGTCGCGGGGCTGATCGCCGTGCTGGGCTACCTGGTCATCTCCGGCGCGCCGCCCCCGGCCGAGCGTTCGGCGATCACGGCCAGCGTCGCCTTCCTGGCCATCCTGTTCGACCGCCGAGCGATCACCTTGCACGGCCTGGCGCTGGCGGCGCTGCTGATCCTGGCGTTGAAGCCTGAGACGGCCGGCGAGCCCGGTTTCCAGATGTCCTTCGCCGCCACCGCCGCCCTGGTGGCCCTGGCCGAGAGCTGGCCCCAGCCCGTGCGCGAGATCTCGACACCCTGGTGGATTCGCTGGCCGCAGGCGGGCTTCACTTGGCTGGCGGCCTCGGTCGCGGCCAGCCTGGTGGCGGGCCTGGCCACGGCGCCGTTCGCCATGCAGCACTTCAACCGCGTCGCTGTCTGGGGCCTGCCGGCCAATCTGGCGGTCGCGCCGCTGTCGTCGTTCGTGATCATGCCGTTCCTAGCGATCGGGACCCTGCTGGAGCCGTTCGGCCTGGGCGCGCCGTTCCTGACCGTGGCGGGGTGGGGCGTCGACGGCATGGTGGCCATCGCCAATGGCTTTGCCGACGCCCATGGCGCGCAGCGGATCGTGGCCAGCGCGCCGCCGCAGGTGCTGGTGGCCGCGTTCCTGGGCCTGATGATCCTGTGCCTGTGGAAGGGACGCCTGCGCTGGATCGGTGCGCCCTTGGCCCTGGCGGTCGCCCTGTGGCCTCGGCCCGCGCCGCCCGACGCCTGGATCGCCAATGACGGCGCGACGGCCGCCGTGCGCTCGGGCGACGCGGCCGTGCTCTTGCGCACGGACGTCAAGCGGTTCGGGGCTGAGCTCTGGGCGCGACGACGGGGCCTGGAGCCGGCGACCTGGAGCCTCTACGCCTGCGACAAGCGGGTCTGTGCGCCGGCTCCTGGAGCGCCGGTGCGGTTGTCCTTGGCCTGGAGCCGCAAGACGCCCGACGCCGAGACCCTGTCGGGCCTGTGCGTGAACAGCGAGGTCGTGGTGATCCGGGGTCCGGCGCCGGACCGGACGCCGCCGCTTTGCGCCGACGCCGTGCTGCTGACGGCCGAGGATTTCGCGCGGGGCGGGGCGGCCGAGCTCTATCGCCGGCCCGACGGCTGGCGCATCGTCTGGGCCCAGCCGTTGCGCGGGCGGCGGCCCTGGAGCCTGCTGACAGCCGATGTCACCAGCGGCGGCTAGAGCTTCAGCAGCATCCTGGGAGTCGCTGTCATGTCGAACCTATTCGCCGCCCGCCGCGCGGCCTTCCGCGCCCTGCACGCCGAAGGTTGCTTCGCCCTGCCCAATCCGTGGGACATCGGCAGCGCCAGGCGGCTGCAGAAACTGGGCTTCAAGGCCCTGGCCTCGACCAGCGCCGGCATGGCCTGGGCGCTGGGCAAGGACGACGGTCAGGTCACCCGCGACGAGGTGATCGACCACCTGCGCATGCTCTGCGCCGCCACCGACCTGCCGGTGAACGCCGACTTCGAGGCCGGTTTCGCCGATACGGCCGAAGGTGTCGGTGAAAGCGTGACTCTGGCCATCGAGGCCGGCGTGGCGGGCCTGTCGATCGAGGACTGGTCGGGCTCGGCGCTCTACGACCTGCCGGTCGCCGTCGAGCGCCTGAAGGTCGCCCGCGCCGCCATCGACGCCTCGGGCCAGGACGTGATCCTGGTCGGCCGCACCGAAGGCTATCTGCGCGGCGTCCGCGATCTGGGGCCAACCCTGGAGCGATTGAAGGCTTACGCCGCGGCCGGCGCGGACTGCCTCTACGCCCCGGCGGTGACCGATCCGGACGAGATCAAGGCCATCGTCGAGGCCGTGGCGCCCAAGCCGGTCAATATCCTCTTCTGGGGCTCGGACATGTCGCTCGAGAGCTTGGGCGCGCTGGGCGTGCGCCGAGTCAGCACCGGCGGCTCGCTGGCCGGCGCCGCCTGGGCCGGCTTCGACGCCGCCGCCAAGCGCCTGGCGGAAGAGGGGCGGCTTTAGGCCTCAGATACGAAAAGGCCCCGTACCTCGCCGAGGTCGGGGCCTGTTCTGAAGCGCCGCTTTCGCGGGGATGAGCGGGTCGGTCTAGTGATACCGGCGGATCAGGCCCACCAGCTTGCCCTGCACCTCGACCTGGTCGGGACCGAAGATGCGGGTTTCGTATTTGGGGTTGGCGGCCTCCAGGGCGATGGACCCGCCCTTCTTGCGCAGGCGCTTGAGGGTGGCTTCCTCGCCGACCAGGGCGACGACGATCTCGCCCGAGGTGGCGGTGTCGCCCTTCTTGATGATGACGTAATCGCCGTCGAGGATGCCGGCCTCGATCATCGAGTCCCCCTGCACCTCAAGGACATAGTGCTCGCCGTTGCCCAGCATGGCCTCGGGCACCGGCAGGCGTTCGCGCTCGTGCTGGATGGCGTCGATGGGCGTGCCAGCGGCGATCTTGCCCAAGATGGGCAGTTCGCGGCTGTCGTTGGCCGGAGCAGCGACCGGAGCGGGCGGCGGCGAACCGCCGCCTTCGAACACCTGCGGCCGGAACGCGCCACGGCCCTTGGGCGGGGCGGCCGTTGTGGCCTGTTGCGGCAGCTTCACCACCTCAAGCGCCCGGGCCCGGTGGGCCAGACGGCGGATGAAGCCGCGCTCTTCCAGGGCCGTAATCAGGCGGTGGATGCCAGACTTGGACGCCAGGTCCAGGGCCTCCTTCATCTCGTCGAAGGACGGGGAGACGCCGGTCTCCTTGATACGCTCGTGGATGAACATCAGCAGTTCGTGCTGCTTGCGCGTGAGCATGTCGACCTCGGCTGGAGCGCGGAACAAACCGCAAACCTTGCGAATGTTCTCTAGGCGTTCTTCCTTAATGTCAAGTTGACGCTGCTCAGCCGCTCGGGGCACGCTCAGGTGGCCGCGCCAGACCCCAAATTTCATTGAACTTTCGCGGGTGTCGCTCAAAGTCGGCGGGCTGGAATGAGGGTTCTGGCTTGGCGGCGGCGATAGCGAGAGGCGATTCGCGATGACCATCACGGCCAGGATCACATTCGACGATCAGTATGGAATAACCGACGCCGAGAAGGCGACGCTGACGACCTTCATCAGTCTGGCGATGTCCAAGTGGAGCGCCGTGCTGGGCGGTTCGGCCGAGGCCGGGATCCTGGTCCAGATCATGGACAAGACGATCTCGGGTCGGGCGCAAGGCGGTACGGCCAGCGTCACGACCTCGGCCCGTTTCGCCGACGGCTTGCTCCTGGGTGAGGGGACGCTGAACGCCGAGCTGCGGTCGGGGACCAATCCGAACGGCTCGGGCAACGACCTGCTGATGCAGTTCTCCGTCGATTATCTCCGCAACGAGCTGTGGTTCGATCCGACGCCCGACACCGCAAGCGACATCCCCAAGGACAAGACCGATGCGCTGAGCGTCATCATCCATGAGCTGGGCCATGGTCTGGGGTTCATCGGTTATGGCGAGGCCCTGAGTGGGACGACCCGCTCGCCCTATGACCTGCGCGTGGTCAAGGACAGCAGCGGCGCACCGTACTTCACCGGTCCGAACGCCAAGGCCGTGCTGGGCCGAGACGTGCCGCTGACGACCGGCAACTATGCGCACTATGGGCTGTCCAACGCCTTTCCGGGGACGGCAAACGACCCCTTGACCGGCCTGATGAACGGCGTCGTCTATTATCGCGGCTACCGCTACACGATCAGCGATCTCGACGCCGCCATGCTGGCCGACCTGGGCCTGCCTACGGTGCGAGACAGCATCTACGACGAGACCTGGCTGGCCGATATCGACGGCGGTCCGGGCGTGGATGTCTTCAAGGCCGACTACAGCGCCAGGACCGAGAGCTTGCGGGTCGTGCGCGACCTCAACGGCGATATCTTCGTTCCCAGCAGCCTCGCCAATCTGGCGTCGGTGCATCTGCGCAATGTCGAGCGGCTGGACATCAAGCTGGGCAGCGGCGCCGACCAGGTGACGGGCGGAATCGGCGACGACCGGATCGACGGCGGCGCAGGCGTGGACGTGATGAGCTACGCAGCAGCCTCGACCAACTTTTCCTGGATCCGCAACGCCGATGGCTCGTGGACGGTCCGCGACCTGCGACCCAATGGCGGCGAGGGCGTCGACACCCTGATCAACATCGAGAGCCTGAAGTTCTCGGACAAGACCGTCTCCCTGACCACCTCGGCCGCCCAGATCGCGGTGGAGGCGGTTCTGCGGGGCGGCGGCGGCGCGACGGCGGCGGATCTCGACGCCCGGATCACGGCCGGGACCCTGACCTCGGCCGCGGCCATCGTCGAGGTGGTCAAGGCCGCCGCGGCCACGACCGCGGTGGCGTCGCTGAACTACCAGTTCTTCACCGGCAAGATTCCGAGCCAGTTGGGAGTCGACTTCCTGATCTCGCCGACGGGGCCGAACACCACCAACCTCAACAGCGCCTATTACGCCCAGTTCGACACCATCAACCGCTACATCAACTTCGCGGTGAACCTGGGCAAG
>JAEXJH010000245.1 GCA_023445955.1 Pseudomonadota bacterium | reverse complement strand
GCGCATGACCGTCGGCGAGCTGGGCGACCAGCTGTTCCCCTATCTGACCATGGTGGAAGGCCTGAAGCTCGCGGCCCAGACCTTCTCCAAGGATGTGAAACAGCTTTCCTGCTGCGCCGGTTGAAGGTTCAGTTTGGGTGGCGAGCGGAGCGCGCGTGATGACGACGCCCACCTCACACGCTGAAGCCACCGGATGGCCCGTCGTCGAGTTTCGAGGCGGCGTGATCATCCCAGACTGGGGAGCGGTCACGACACCACAGGCCCAAAACGCCCTGAGGGCCGTCGTCGAGGCCTTCATCGGCCCCAAGTGGGATGGGCTGGATGAGACCGAGAGCCGAATCCACGGCATCGTCCTGAGCGCCTACGCCATGAGCGGGCACGCTCCGGAGGCCGCGGACGTCGCCGCCGGGGCCGGACTCGCCATCGCTGAGACCGACAGCGTGCTGCGGCGTCTGGCCGGGCGCGACCTCCTCATTCTCAACGTTGCCGGCCGGATAGGCGGCGCCTATCCGTTCACCGATGGTCCGACTGAGCATCACGTCGAGACCGGCGGGCTCTCCGTGGGCGCCATGTGCGCCATCGACGCGCTCGGCGTCGGGGCGATGCTGGAGCGCGACATCACCGTCCGCTCGGCGTGCCGTCAGTGCGCCCGTGCGCTCGCCATCCACACACGGAGCCACGGCCGCCAACTGGATCAGGTCGAGCCTTCGGGGATCGTCGTCTGGTCCGGCCATCGCTACGCCGCCGGTTGCGCGGCGTCTTCGCTCTGCACCCTGCAGGCCTTCTTCTGCGATGACGCTCACCTGGAGACCTGGCGCACGAACAGCCTGGCCGCCGGTCAGGACGGGGTGCGCCTGAGCCTGTCCGAAGCGCTGGAGGTCGGCCGCGCGATCTTCGCGCCGATGCGGATGGAGTTGCGGCCATGGCCTACGACCTGATCGTCATCGGCAGCGGCACGGCGGCCCAGGTTGCCGTTGCGAAGGTCCGCGCCGCCGGCTGGTCCGTCGCCGTGATCGATCACCGGCCGTTCGGCGGCACGTGCGCGCTCCGCGGCTGCGATCCCAAGAAGATGCTGGTAAGCGGCGAGGAAGCGATCGACGCGGCCAGGCGCATGGCCGGGCATGGCGTCGAAGGCGCCCTAGCGATCGACTGGCCCGGCCTGATGGGGTTCAAGCGGACCTTCACCGATCCCATCCCCGCCAAACAAGAACATCGCTACGCCGAGTTGGGCGTCGACGCCGTCCACGGGCTCGCCCGCTTCGCCGCCCCAGACACGATCGAGGTGGACGGCCGGACCTTGCAGGCCCGCCACGTGCTGATCGCTACCGGGGCGCGGCCGATCCCGCTTGGCATCCCGGGCGAGGGACTGGTCGTCACGAGCGACACCTTCATGGAGCTTGAACGCCTCCCGCGCCGGATCGTGCTGATCGGCGGCGGCTACGTCGCCGCCGAATTCTCGCACCTGGCGGCGCGCGCCGGGGCCGAGGTCACCATCCTGCAACGGCCTGCGCGGCTGCTGCCGAATTTCGATCCCGACCTGGTCGGCTGGCTCATGCCGCGCTTCCATGAACTCCGCATCGCCGTCGAGACCGGCGCTACGGTCACCCGTGTCGAGCCGGTCCAGGGCGGCCTGCTAGTCCATGCCAGCCGTCCGGGCGCGCCGGACCTCGCTGTCCCGGCCGAACTGGTGGTGCACGCCGCAGGCCGCGGGCCCGACCTCGACGCATTGGACCTCGCGGCGGGCCAGGTCACCGTGCGCGACGGCCGCATGCAGCTAAACGACCATCTGCAAAGCGTCTCCAACCCGCGGGTCTATGCCGCTGGCGACGCGGCCGGCGTCGGGCCGCCCCTGACGCCGGTCTCCAGCCACGACGCCAGGGTGGTGGCCGCCAACCTGTTGGACGGCACGTCGCGCAAGCCGGACTATCGCGGGGTCCCGAGCGTTGCCTTCACCGTGCCGCCGATCGCCGCAGTCGGACTCTCGGAGGCGGAGGCCCGTCGCCGCGGGCTGGTGTTCCGCATCAACGCCGCCTCGACGCCGGACTGGTTCACCGCCCGCCGCTTGGCCGAGCGGGTCTACGGCCACAAGGTGCTGATCGAGGAGCACAGTGACCTGGTCCTCGGCGCGCATCTTGTGGGGCCGGGCGCCGACGAGGTGATCAACCTCTTCGGCCTGGCGATCCGCCACGGCCTGACCGCCGCCGACCTTCGCTCCACCATGTTCGCCTATCCGACCGGCGCATCGGACCTGGGTTACATGCTGTAGCGCTCGCCAATGCCTTAGACTGAAGGCCCTCGGCCGATGTAGGAAAATCTCAGTGTACGAACGCAAGACTGTGACTACGTCTGTCCGAGAGGCGCGAACACTACTAGAATCTACACCTGATTCAGGCCTGCCCTGAGGTGTTCGTGAGCTTTATCGAAGGAACAGAACGCGGTCAGGCCAGCCTGCTTCCGCCTTGCCTCGACGATTATGTCGCCCCGGACGCGCTCGTGCGCATCGTCGATGCGTTCGTCGCCAGTCTCGACCTGACTGAACTGGGTTTTGGCCGCACCGTCGCCGCGTCCACCGGCCGTCCTGGTTACCGCCCGGGCGACATGCTCAGGCTCTATATCTGGGGCTATCTCAACCAGCTCCGATCCTCGCGCCATCTGGAACGCGCATGCACTCGCGACCTTGAAGCGCTCTGGTTGCTCCGCCGATTGGCCCCAGACTACCGCACGATCGCCGCCTTCCGGCACGACAACCCGGAAGCCATCATCGCTTCGAGCGCCGCCTTTATTCAGTTCTGCAGGGAAGCCGGCCTGATCAGCGGCCGTCTCGTCGCGCTGGATGGGACCAAGATGCGCGCGGTCGCCAGCTCCAAGAATATCGCCGGCGCAGATCGGCTTGCGCGCGACCTGGCGCACACGGAAAAGGAGATCGGCTACTACCTGGACCGGCTCGACATCATGGACGAGGCGTCGGCCAAGGGCTTCGACGATCAGCCGAAGCACCGCCAGGCGTTTACGGATGCAATCGCCGCTCTGCGCCGCCGAAAGGATCGTCTTGTGCGCCGCCAGCAGGTTTTGGCGGATCGCGATGAGAAGGTGCTCGTTTTCGGCGAGCCTGACGCCAAGCCTATGGGCTACGGCCGCGCGCCCAAGTTCCCTGCGTACAACATGCAAAGCGTCGTCGATGTCGACAGCGGACTGATCATTCATCACGACGTCGCCAACGAGGCGAACGACAGCCAACTCCTTCACCCCATGTCGCTGGCGGCGATGGAGGTGTTGGAGATCGACCGGCTCAAAATCCTGGCCGATGGCGGCTACTCGAACGCCCAGGCTGTCGCCGAATGTGAGCGTGACAACATCGAGGTGGCTGCGCCGATCAAGCGTGGCGCGATGAGCTCCGACTTCTTCCGGCCGATCCAGTTTACCTACGATGAAGTGTCCGACACCATCCGATGTCCGGCCGGCGAGACCCTGAGGCCGTCGGGCAAGCACACGCGCAACCGCGCCATCCGATACCGAACGTCCACGTGCAACGACTGTCGACTGAAATCCCGATGCACGCCCGGCGCCCAGAGGACGATCCATCGACTTTTCGATCAGGCGGCCCTCGATCGGATGGAGGCTAGGATCTACGCCGATCCGAGCTTGATGGTGACGCGCCGATGTACTGTTGAGCACCCGTTCGGCACGATTAAGCGAATGTCGGGCGGCGGCAGATTCCTCACACGAGGGCTCAGAGCGGTGAAAGCGGAGGCCGCGCTCTCGATCTTGGCTTTCAACATCCTCCACGCGGTGAACGCCTTCGGTGCGGAGCGTCTAACGCCAGCGGCCTGAGCCGCACGGCGCTTCGCTGCAGTCGCCGGTGCTCTGTGCCGCCGAGTTTTGGCACAGCCTGCCCCGCAACGCCCCGTCCGTGAATGCAGCGACGCCTAGTCGCCGTCCGGCGCCCCAAACAGCCTCACGACCAGGATGGCCTTGGGGTCACCGTCGTCGGCCAGTTCGAGCAGCTGGGGATAGCGGCGCTGCGGCGAGAAGATATCCAGGTGCGCCTCGTAGACGTCCGACCAGTCTTCGATATCGCCGGGCATGATTACCCGCATGTCTGGATCAAACCGTTGCAGCTGGCCGATCAGCGCGCCGACGGTCAGCGGGCCGTACGGCGAGCCGGCCCCCTCCCCTCTCGTCGAGCGACGCAGGTAGGCGACCAGGCGCCGCAGCCGGCCAAGGATGGGGCGCCTAGCCTTGCTCGGCGCGCCAGCCCGTAGGGCAATAGTGGTCATCGTGAGCTGCACAGGGGGGCTCCCGCGCCCGGCCGTGTCCCATCGCCCAGGGCCTCTACGGCCGTGGCGCTAAAGAGCGTCACCGCCGCCAGCGAGATCATCAAGGCGCGGTGCGGGCGGCCCGGCCGCGGGCGTGGAGCGGACCGCCCGGGCATGGTCAGTGCGCGCCGCGTTGGAGGTAGGCCTGCACGGCGTCAGCGGCATTGCCGGCCGCCTTGACCGCCCGCTCGAGGTCTTCGCGCGAGACGCCGAACTTGTCGCTCCAATAGCGGACCTCATAGTCCTCGCTCAGGCTGATCTTGGAGGCGTCTTGCGGGCCGGTCTTGGTCTTGTCGTCGGACATGGAAATCTCCTTTCCACCCCAACCGGCGCCAGCGACTCCGGGTTCCCCTCGCGGGCGTCAGGTCAGGCTTTCAGCCGCAGCCCTGGTCCACCCTGTTCGCCGGCTTCCAGGAAGACGACGCCGGCGACGTCCAACGCCGCGCGAACAGCTTCGACGTTGGCGGCCGCCCGCTGGGCGGTTCCGATCTTCGGGTCTTCCATGCGCCGAATGCTCATCAACGACAGGCCGGCAGCCTCCGCCAACTGGGGCTGGCTCCAGTCCAGCAGCGCCCGCGCCGCCCTGATCTGCCCGGCGGTCAGCAGCATGAGGAGAACATAAAATGTTCAGAATGGAGCATTTAAAGTTGTCCTGGCTATCGCGAGCGTAGTAGCAATCTGTTCTTAAGTGAACAGATGAGTTGAAGCCATGGCCTCACGTCGCAAGGCGGGAGACGCGGTCGCGCGCCTGCCTGCCCTCTCCCGCCGCGCCATCCTCG
Organism: Pseudomonadota bacterium; assembly: GCA_023445955.1. Lineage (GTDB taxonomy): Bacteria > Pseudomonadota > Alphaproteobacteria > Caulobacterales > Caulobacteraceae > Caulobacter. The sequence goes on along the minus strand of JAEXJH010000245.1, from coordinate 1,466 downwards.
TCGGCGTCTCCGCCACTCCCGTTCTCGCCGCAGCGCCGAGCGGCGGTCCGGTCGACCCGATCATCGCGATCAGCCAGCACTGGCTGAAGGTCGACGCGGAACGAAACCGTCTGATGCTGGCCTGGGGCCAGTTGGAAGGCCGGTTCATGAAGTCCGATGGCTGGGGCGAGCTGTCGACGCAGGAGCGCACGGCAATCCGTGAGGGCGGACGGCTTGGCGAAATCAGCGCTCGGCTAGACCAGCTTGAGGCCGAGAGCGAAACGATCCTGGACACCTTGCCGACGGCGGCGGCCACCAGCGTCGAGGGCGTCGTCGCCAATCTGATGATCGTGATGACCCTGCTCTATCCGGACGATCACGAGATGACCCACGGAATGGTCAAACGGGCGATCGCCGACATCAAGGCGCTGGCGGGTCTTGATTGATGGACGCGCGTCCCTCCCGACCGAGCCCCGATCGCGAGTTGGCGCGGGTCTTCCTTCGCAATGCCGGCGGCTTCTTCCGCAGCGGTGACGCGACCGGCGCGCTCTATCCCGAACATGCGCTCTACGACTTCGCGATCGCCATCGAGCTGTCGCTCAAGGCCTTCCTGCTGTGGCGGGGTCTGACCGACGACTGGAACCGTCGTCACATCCGCCACGACCTGCGCAAGGCGCTCCGCTGCGCCCGGCGCGCGGGCTTGCGCGACATCCCTTCCGACCTGGAGGCGCTCGCCCAGGTTCTCAGCCCGGCTTATCAGCGCCACGCGATCCAGAGCCAGGCCGAGCAGCTCTTGGCGCTCATCAACGTCCCGACCGCCTGCGAGACCGTGCGCCAGCTGCTCGATCTGGTCGGAACCATCGTCGTGACGGAGGCCTCGTCGGCCACGGATCCTCATTGAGGCGTGGCTAAGGGGCCTTGGCCCCTCGCGCGCGGAAGACCGGCCTTGGGGTGTCCCCCACCTTCCGCCGGTGGCGTGCAGGTCGGGCGATCCCCCTCCCCTCTCCCGGTCGTCCCCTTGCTACCCCCGCCTCGCCGGCGGGCAGGGGTTGATGCGCAAGGCATCCAACCCTTGGAGACCCAGATGACCCAGCTCTTTTCCACCGACGCCGAACGCACCGCCGAGACCGCCCGTCTCAACGATCTGGCCCGCAAGGCGCCGCGCACGGTCAATGCCTCGTGGCTGGCGACGGGGGGCGCGGCGGCGCTGCTGGCCGAGGGCGGGGTCGAAGAGGATCGCGGCAAAACCCTGGCCTTGGCCCTGGCCCAGTACGCATCGTTCGACGAGGGCGACGACCCCTATGGCGAGCGCGACTTTGGGGTGCTGGAGCTATGGGGCGAGCGACTGTTTTGGAAGATCGACTACTATCACCCCGACCGTGACGAGCACTCGCCGGTCAAGTGGAGCACGGAGCTGACTCGGCGCGTTGTGACATCATGCTGGCCAGCGAATACTGACCCGGCCGGGCCAGTCCCCTGGACTGGCC
>JAEXJH010000244.1 GCA_023445955.1 Pseudomonadota bacterium | reverse complement strand
CGACTATGTCGCCTGGACCGAAAGCGTGGCGGCGGCGCTGCGCGCGCACGCCGGCGCGGCGGTGTTCAGTCACTTCGTCGCCCTGAACGCAGCGGTCGGCGTCGCCACGGGCCGGGCCGAGGTCATGGCCTTCAGGCCCGACCATTGCTCGCGCACCGTCTTCGAGATCGACGGCGAGCGCTTGATCCTGGTCGAGAAAGGGCGCGAAGCTCAGAGCCAAGTGCTTTGAGGTCCTAGCGTGCTCCGAGAAATCCTGACCGTCGCCCAGATGGCCGCGGCCGACCGCGCCGCCGTCGCGCATGGCACGCCGATCCAGGTCCTGATGGAGCGCGCCGGCGAGGCCGTGGCCCAGGCCGTGATCGCCCGCTACGCGTCGCGCCCCGTGGTGATCTGGTGCGGTCCCGGCGACAATGGCGGCGATGGTTATGTCGCCGCGCGTCACCTGAGCCAGGCCGGGTGGCCGGTGACGGTCCAGGCCGCCTATCCGCCATCCTCCGAGGCCGCGCGCTGGGCCGCCGGACTTTGGGACGGAGCGGCGCAGACGCTGTCGACCGCGCTGTCGGCGGACGCACTCTATATAGACGCCCTGTTCGGCGCGGGCCTGTCGCGCGCTCTGGAGGGAGAGGTCGCCAAGCTGGCGCGGGCCAGTCATGACTCTTCACTGACCGTGGTTGCGGTCGACACGCCGTCGGGGATCCGCGGCGACACGGGCAAGCCTCTGGACGATACGGCCTTCCGCGCCGACCTGACCGTCACCTTCCATCGCCGCAAGCCCGCTCACGTACTGGTCGAGGGGCGCAAGGCCTGTGGCGAGGTGGTGTTGGTCGACATCGGGCTTGGACCGGGCGAGGGCGGCGATCTCTTCGAGAACGATCCCGCGCTCTGGGGCAAGCGCTTCCCCTGGCCAGCGCTGGACGCCCACAAGCATACGCGCGGCAGGCTAAAGGTGGTCAGCGGCGAAATGTGGAGCACGGGCGCGGCGCGGCTGGCCGCGCGCGGGGCGCTACGGATCGGCGCCGGCGCGGTGACCCTACTGTCGCCGCCGGGCGCCTTGGCGACCAACGCCGCCCACCTCGAGGCGATCATGCTGGCGCCGTTCGGGGCCGAGGCCGACCTGGCCGTCGCCGCCGAGCAGGCCGATGCCGTGATCATCGGCCCGGCGGCCGGCGTAGGGGAGGCGACCGCGCAGAACCTGCAGGCCCTGGCCCAGACCGGGGCGGCCCTGGTCGTCGACGCCGATGCCCTGACCAGCTTCCGCTACGACGTCGAGAGCCTGTTCGCCTGTCTCGACCGCGACGACGTCCTGACCCCGCATCCCGGCGAGTTCGAGCGAATCTTCCCGGGCCTGCTGGCCAGGTCTCCGGAGCGGATCGCGGCGACGCGGGAGGCGGCCAGGCGGGCAGGGGCCGTCGTGCTGCTCAAGGGGCCCGACACCGTGGTCGCCGCGCCGGACGGCCGCGCCGCCGTGTCGTTGAACGGAACGCCCTGGCTGGCCACGGCGGGCTCCGGCGACGTGCTGGCCGGCTTCATCGGCGGGTTGGTCGCGCAAGGCATGGAGAGCTTCGAGGCGGCCTGCGCCGGCGCCTGGATCCACGCCGAATGCGGCGCGCTCCACGGTCCGGGCCTGATCGCCGAGGACCTGCCGGGCCTGGCGCCTGCCGTGCTGGCCAAGCTTTTCGCGCAGCGCTGAGCGACCGTCTCGCTTAAGCCGCGATTGCGCGCCTAGGTCCGCTTGAGAACGTCGCGTCGGAGATTGGCGATGAACATCACCGAGGGCCTGTGCCTGGCGCTTCTGGTCAGCTGCCTGGCTGTCCTTATTCACTACGAAGCCCTGCGGCTGATCTCCACCGCCGTCATCGATCGGCCTGGCGTGTCGCGCCTGCGGGTTCTCGCCGTGATCTTCAGCGTGCTGGCGGCTCATGCGCTAGAGGCCGGCCTGTTCGCCGCGGGATTCTGGCTGGGTGACGACGTGCTGCACTTTGGCCGCTTCATCGGCCGCACGCCGGCGGACCTGTTCCAATACTACTCGTTCGCCCTGGAGACCTACACGACGCAAGGCGTCGGGGACCTCTATCCGATCGGCGGCCTGCGCCTGCTGGCCAGTATCGAGCCGCTGGTCGGGCTGATTCTGATCGGGTGGTCGACGTCCTTGACCTTCATGGTCATGGCGCGGGACTGGCGCGCGAGGTTGTCGCCCAGCGCCTAGATCGTCCCGATATTCTTGAAGATGGTGCGGCTAGAGGGACTCGAACCCCCACGGTCTCCCGGCGGTACCTAAAACCGCTGCGTCTACCAATTCCGCCATAACCGCGCGGGGTCGACTTAGCGCGGAGCACGGAGATTATCCATGGAAATTTGGCGGCGCGCGCGGCCGCACGCCCTGGCGCTTCAGTTTTCTCGCCGCTGCTCTTGGATGCACGCGAACGTCGTGACATAAGGGCGCTCTTTCGCCGCCCCCGGCTCTCGCGGGCGGCGTCGATCTTTTGGACCCCCGGAGCGGAGTTCGCGCGCGCGGCGCCCCGGACCCGAGAAAATAAGAATGTCGATGCAGATCGTTGAAAAGTCGAACGAAGGCCTCAGCCGCGTTTTTAGCGTCACGGTTCCCGCCAGCGAACTGACCACGCGCCTCGAAGCCCGGATCGCCGAAGTCGCCCCGCAAATGAACGTCAAGGGCTTCCGTCCGGGCAAGGTGCCCGCCGCCCACGTTCGCCGCCTGTACGGCAAGGGCCTGATGGGCGAAGTCATCGAGCAGGCGCTCAACGAAACCACCCAGAAGGTCCTGGACGACAACAAGCTGCGTCCGGCCGGCCAGCCCGAGCTGAACCCGACCTCGGACATGGACAAGGTCCTGGACGGCGGCGTCGACCTGGCGTTCGACCTGGCCGTCGAAGTGATGCCGGAATTCGACCCGATCGACCCGACCACCATCGAGCTGGTCAAGCCGGTCTACAAGGTCGGCGACGAGGAAGTCGACGAGGCTCTGGAAGAGCTGTCGAAGCAAGCCCGCACCTATGAGCCGCGCACGGGCAAGAGCCTGAAGGCCAAGGACGGCGACCAACTGCTGATCGACTTCGTCGGCACGATCGACGGCGTCGAGTTCGCCGGCGGCAAGGCTGAAGGCGCCGAGCTGGTCCTGGGTTCGGGCCAATTCATCCCGGGCTTCGAAGAGCAACTGGTCGGCGCCAAGCCGGGCGACGAGATCGTCGTGAAGGTGAAGTTCCCGGAAGAGTACCAGGCCGCCGAACTGGCCGGTAAGGACGCCGAGTTCGCCACCAAGGTCACCGAAGTCCGCGCTCCGGTCGACGGCAAGGCCGACGACGAGCTGGCCAAGCGCCTGGGTCTGTCGGACTTGGCCGCTCTGAAGGACCTGCTGCGCTCGAACCTGGGCAGCCGCTACGAGAACAGCTCGCGCTTCAAGCTGAAGCGCGCCCTGCTGGACGTCCTGGACACCAAGCACGACTTCGCCCTGCCGCCGCGCATGGTCGACGCCGAGTTCGCCGGCATCTGGCAACAGGTCGAGGCCGACAAGGCCCGTGGCGGCCTGCCGCCGGAAGACGCCGACAAGACCGAAGAGCAGCTGCAGGACGAGTACAAGAAGATCGCCGAGCGCCGCGTGCGCCTGGGTCTGGTGCTCGCCGAGATCGGCCGCAAGAACGACGTGGTCGTCACCGACCAGGAACTGACCGACGCCATCATGCGCGAAGCTCGCCAGTACGGCGCGCAAGCTCAGCAGGTGTTCGAGATGTACCGCCAGCGCGCCGACCTGCAGGCCGCCCTGCGCGCCCCGATCTACGAAGACAAGGTCGTCGACCTGATCTTCAACAAGGCCAAGGTCGAGGAAAAGGAAGTCTCCAAGGACGAACTCCTGGAAGAAGACGACCTGCCGGAAGGCTACGGCGGCTAAGGCCGGCGTAAGCTGAAATTCTGAAGGGCGCGGCTCGCGAGGGCCGCGCCCTTTTTCTATTGTTGCTCGGTTGGAGCGGCAGATGGATCGAACGCCCACGCTGGGATTTCGCCGTGCAAAGTCGGGTCGTAGAACTCTGGATGATAGCTGGTGCTGGTCTGGTCACCGTCCAACACGTCGACAATGACCAAGCGATTGAGGTTTGAGAAGCTCTCGTCGACAGACCTGAACGTGCGCGGAAAGCCGAGCGCTTCTCGCTTCGGAATGGCAGTCTTTATGAACTCCTTCGTCACGCGGGAGCGACTCGAGAAGATGCTTTGGAACACATCGCTCACGATCTTCTTGTCCGGAATGCACTGGGCGGCCGCCAGAATATAGGCGGCGCCCATGTTGAGGCGAAACCGGCAAATATAGCGATCACCGTGCCTATGTAAGTGTGGTGGGGCCACTTCAGGCGAAAGCAGAACTGCGCCGATATAGTCGACGTCATTATGGTCGCTCGGCAGCGCATCGTAGGCGTAAAGCAGTTCGTTCGCATGCGTAGCGGCGGAGAGGCCAGCGATGTTATCGGCCAGTTCCGGTATAGTCTCGCCAAAGCTATGGGGCCGCATCTTGGCCAATTTGGGAGCTTTACTGGCTAGGTACGTCAGCGGGCGCTTCGTCTGATCCGTGCTTGCCAGTTGCCGTGTGCAAAACAGCGATGAGTAGATATCTACTAAGATCTCCTCTAACGCGAGCTGGAAGCGTGCTCCGGCCTTGGTCAGATCGTCGAGGAATTCGTCCGCACGTCGATCCAGTTCGCGAATGGTCGCTTCGTCGTCTAAGCCCCCAACGTCCCTTGGCCCCTTGTCAGCGACGTGTTCTGTCCTCGGACCCCGCGTTCGCATGAATTCCAGGACGTCTTCAGCCAACCTTCGGCCGCGAGCGCCGCTGATCAGCAAGTCCTCGATGGCGGCGGTGAGGGCTTGATGGTGGTTGATTGATGGTCGGACGCGATTCTCGACAAACTCGAGTATCTGCACATCACCCTGCCGCGAAGTGACGAGATATCCGAAATAGGCGGCGACCAACGAGGCAACGAAACCCACGAACGCGCCGACTGCCGCGACTGGCAGCCCGTACTGGAAGTTGAGGAGCGCGGCGGCGGCGTTATAGGCTTCGGCCGTTTGGGTCGGCGTATGGATGCTACGCTCGACGATCTGCTTGGCCAGGCTTTCCGCCCACCGCGGTTCGGTGAGGATCAAGTAAAGCGCCAGCAGAAGCACTATGCTCACGATCGTGGTCAGGGCGATCAGCGCCCCAGCCCGCAAATCAACTTGCTTCATAGTCGTCTCGAGCGGGGCGGGACGCGCGACCCCCCGTCGCGAAACACGCCTGCATTGCAGTTCGCCTCAGGGTTAGCTTAAGCGCAAGTGCGATCGCTCATAACGCGAGCCCCTCTGAAGTCTCGGCGCCCCTCCTTGCAACCTGTTAAGCGCCACGCGATATGCGGTAGCGACGGCGCGCGGGGGCTGATTCGCTTTGCGCGCCCATAAGCACACGACGAAGGGTGATCCCGATGATGTACGATCCGATGGCGACGGCCATGAACCTGGTTCCGATGGTGGTCGAGCAGACCAGCCGCGGCGAGCGCGCGTTCGACATCTTCTCGCGCCTGTTGAAGGAACGGATCATCTTCCTGACCGGTCCGGTGGAAGACGGCATGGCCAGCTTGATCTGCGCCCAGCTGCTGTTCCTGGAGTCCGAGAACCCCAAGAAAGAGATCGCCATGTACATCAACTCGCCGGGCGGCGTGGTGACGGCCGGTCTCGCGATCTATGACACCATGCAATACATCAAGAGCCCGGTCTCGACGGTGTGCATGGGCATGGCCGCCTCGATGGGCAGCCTGCTGCTCGCCGCCGGCGCCGCCGGCCAGCGCATCAGCCTGCCGAACGCCCGCATCATGGTCCACCAGCCGTCGGGCGGCTTCCGCGGCCAGGCCTCGGACATCGAGCGCCACGCCGAGGACATCATCAAGACCAAGCGTCGCCTGAACGAGATCTACGTCAAGCACTGCGGCCGCACCTATGAGGAAGTCGAAAAGACCCTCGACCGCGACCACTTCATGAGCGCCGACGAAGCCAAGGCCTGGGGCCTGGTCGACCACGTCTACGACTCGCGTGAAGCGGCCGAGGCCGGCGCTGAATAAGCGAAAGCTTCGCTGAAGCGAGAAAGCCGCCGATCTTCAGGATCGGCGGCTTTTTTGTTGCCTCGACGCCTGCGGCAAATCCGCTCAGGTCGCGGGCTTGCCCCGGAAGACGCGGTAGCCCTTCTCGTCGGCGATCGCCAGCATCTCGGTGTCGCCCGAGGTGTCGCCATAGGCCGCCGTCAGGTGCACGTCGGGGCCGAAGACCTCGCGCAGGCGCGCCACCTTCTCCTTGGCTCGGCAGTTGTTCCCGTCCAGCCCGCCCAGGATGCGGCCGTCCTCGTTGGTCATCAGCCGCGTGCCGATCAACATGTCGGCGCCCAGGCCGCGAGCGAACGGGGCGACGGTGATCTCTGGCGAGGCGGTGACGATGACCATCTTGGCGCCCTTGGCCCGCCAGGACCGCCAGACGGCCAGGGCGTCGGGCCGCAGCAGGGTAGGGGCGTGGACTTCCGCGAAGGCGCGGGCGTCGGTCTCGATCTGCGCGACCGTCGCGCCCTTCATGAACTCGCGGATCGCCGCGGCCTTGAGTTTGGCGCGGTTGCGATCGAACACATAGGCGATCAGCGAGGGGGTCAGGCGGATGACGCCGCGCGTCCAGCGCCGGCCGGCGCGCCACTTCAGGAAGGCGTTGAAGCTGTCGCGGACGGTCAGGGTGCCGTCGAAGTCGAAGGCCACGAGCGCGGGCTCATGGCCCATCTCGCCGGTCATCGGGCGCGACGCGCTCAAACCCTTGGCCATCCACGAACGCTTGCCCATCGAACTCCCATATCGAGCGCGCTCGACGCTCTTTTCCCCACACGAATCCCCGTCTCGTCATACGGGGTTCCTGGGGCGGCGGTAAGGGCCAAGACGCTCTGCGCTTGCACCGGCGCGCCAATCGCCCAAATTAGATGACGAGGCCATGACACGATCCGGCCGGTTTGGACGTTTGGGGCTTGAAAGGAGCCGCCAAGGGTTGTGAACCTGACCCGGATCGGGGAATGTCAAGGATTAGACAACTCCCGGCGTATATCCTGTCTGCTTCGGTGGCGGTGTATGCGCTCGGAGGGGCGCAGCGGCGATAAGCCGTAAGTCGCCATAGTGTGAGAAGCGATCATGACGAAAGCCGCGAGCGGCGACACCAAGAGCACTCTGTATTGTTCTTTCTGCGGAAAGAGCCAGCACGAGGTGCGCAAGCTCATCGCCGGGCCGACGGTGTTCATTTGTGATGAATGCGTCGAACTGTGCATGGATATCATCCGCGAAGAGCACAAGATCGCCTTCGTGAAGTCCAAGGACGGCGTCCCGACGCCGCGCGAAATCTGCGAAGTCCTGGACGACTACGTGATTGGCCAGGGCCACGCCAAGAAGGTCCTCGCGGTTGCGGTCCACAACCACTACAAGCGCCTGAACCACGCGTCGAAGAACAACGACGTCGAACTGGCCAAGTCGAACATCCTGCTGGTCGGTCCGACCGGTACGGGTAAGACGCTGCTGGCCCAGACGCTGGCCCGAATCATCGACGTGCCGTTCACCATGGCGGACGCCACGACGCTGACCGAAGCCGGTTACGTCGGTGAAGACGTCGAGAACATCGTGCTGAAGCTGCTGCAAGCCGCCGACTACAACGTCGAGCGCGCCCAGCGCGGCATCGTCTATATCGACGAAATCGACAAGATCAGCCGCAAGTCCGACAACCCGTCGATCACCCGCGACGTTTCGGGCGAAGGCGTGCAGCAGGCCCTGCTGAAGATCATGGAAGGCACTGTCGCCTCCGTGCCGCCGCAAGGCGGGCGCAAGCATCCGCAGCAGGAATTCCTGCAGGTCGACACCACGAACATCCTGTTCATCTGCGGTGGCGCGTTCGCCGGCCTCGAGAAGATCATCTCGGCGCGCGGCGCGGCCAAGTCGATCGGCTTCGGTGCGAAAGTGACCGATCCGGAAGAGCGCCGCACGGGCGAGATCCTGCGGAACGTCGAACCCGACGACCTGCAGCGCTTCGGCCTGATCCCGGAATTCATCGGCCGTCTGCCGGTGGTCGCGACCCTGGAGGACCTCGACGAGGCCGCCCTGGTCAAGATCCTGACCGAGCCGAAGAACGCCTTCGTCAAGCAGTACCAGCGCCTGTTCGAGATGGAGAACATCGGCCTGACCTTCACCGAGGACGCCCTGCATCAGGTCGCCAAGAAGGCCATCATCCGCAAGACCGGCGCGCGCGGCCTGCGCTCGATCATGGAAGGCATCCTGCTGGAGACCATGTTCGAACTGCCCAGCTATGAGGGCGTCGAGGAAGTGGTGGTCAATGCCGAGGTCGTCGAAGGCCGGGCTCAGCCGCTGCTGATTTACGCCGAGAAGAAGGGCGGGGCGGCTTCGGCCTAATCCCAAGCTTCATCGCGAAATCGAGGCGCGCCTTTTTGGATAAAGGCGCGCCTTTTTCGTGGATAAGCCGGCTCCGTAAACCTGTTGGACGACCGGTGAGGCTTCGGCGCCACGGGCAGCTTGAGCGAGCGAAACCCGCGTAAACTCTGGCCTTTGGGCGAACTTGCCTCCGTTGTCGGCGTTGGGGGCATGAGCCTGCCAGCTTCGCCGGTCGCACGCGACTTGTCGCCGCTGTCGGGCGAGTGCGCTTGAACCCTGTTGTAAAACGTCCACATAAATAACGACCATTCGCCCAGTCCCGGGCGGACGGGTCGTTCGACTCAGGCGCATCGTCTGGTGTTACGGCGGCCCGCATGGCCAGGCGTTTGAAAGCGCCGAGGCCGGGAGTATTGAGAACATGTCCGAACTACGTACGCTTCCTGTTCTGCCCCTGCGGGACATCGTTGTGTTCCCGCACATGGTGGTGCCGCTCTTCGTGGGCCGCGACAAATCCGTGCGCGCCCTCGAGGAAGTGATGCGCGGCGACAAGCAGATCCTGCTCGTCACCCAGAAGAACTCGGCGGATGATGATCCGACGCCGGGCGATATCTTCGACGTCGGCGTCCTGGCCACCGTCTTGCAGCTGCTGAAGCTGCCCGACGGCACCGTCAAGGTGCTGGTCGAGGGCAAGGGCCGCGCAGCCGTCGTGAAGTTCACCGACCAGGAGTCCTTCTACGAGGCCCAGATCGGCGAAGTCAGCGAAGACGAAGGCGCCGGTCCCGAGGCCGAGGCCCTGTCGCGCGCGGTCGTCGAACAATTCGAAAACTACGTGAAGCTGAACAAGAAGGTGCCGCCAGAGGCCCTGGCGTCGATCCCGCAGATCGCCGAACCGGGCAAGCTGGCCGACAGCATCGCCGCTCACCTGTCGGTGAAGATCGGCGACAAGCAGCACCTGCTGGAAATCTTCGACGTCGTGAAGCGCCTGGAAAAGGTCTTCGCCCTCATGGAGGGCGAGATCTCGGTGCTGCAGGTCGAGAAGAAGATCCGCTCGCGCGTGAAGCGCCAGATGGAGAAGACCCAGCGCGAGTACTATCTGAACGAACAGATGAAGGCGATCCAGCGCGAGCTGGGCGATCCCGATGACTCGCGCGACGAGCTGATCGATCTCGAAAAGCGCATCAAGAAGACCAAGCTTTCCAAGGAAGCCCGCACCAAGGCCGAGAGCGAGCTGAAGAAGCTGCGCAACATGAGCCCGATGTCGGCCGAGAGCACCGTCGTCCGCAACTATCTGGACTGGCTGCTGTCGATCCCGTGGGGCAAGGCCAAGACCAAGAAGATCGACCTGCCTGAGGCGGAAGCCATCCTGGACGCCGATCACTACGGCCTGGAGAAGGTCAAGGAGCGGATCCTGGAGTACCTGGCCGTCCAGGCCCGGACCAACTCGCTGAAGGGCCCGATCCTGTGCCTCGTCGGCCCTCCCGGCGTCGGCAAGACCTCGCTGGGCAAGTCGCTGGCCAAGGCGACCGGTCGCGAGTTCGTGCGCATGAGCCTCGGCGGCGTGCGTGACGAGGCCGAGATCCGTGGTCACCGCCGCACCTACATCGGCTCGATGCCCGGCAAGGTCATCCAGTCGATGAAGAAGGCCAAGACCACCAACGCCTTCGTCCTGCTGGACGAGATCGACAAGATGGGCAGCGACTACCGCGGCGACCCCGCCTCGGCGCTGCTGGAAGTGCTGGATCCGTCGCAGAACTCGACTTTCGGCGACCACTATCTGGAGGTCGACTACGACCTGTCACAGGTGATGTTCGTCACCACGGCCAACAGCCTGAACATGCCCCAGCCGCTGCTGGACCGCATGGAGATCATCCGCATCCCCGGTTACACCGAGGATGAGAAGCTGGAGATCGCCAAGCGTCACGTCCTGCCCAAGCTGGCCAAGGATCACGGCCTGAAGCCGGCCGAGTTCATCGTGCCGGACAAGGCGATCCGCGACCTGATCCGCTACTACACCCGGGAAGCCGGCGTGCGGTCGCTGGAGCGGGAACTGGGCGCCCTGGCGCGCAAGACGGTGCGTGACCTGGCCCGCGAAAAGCTGGCCTCGATCACGATCGACGACGAGCGCCTGGCCAAGTACGCCGGTGTGAAGAAGTACCGCTACGGCGAGACCGACGAAGTCGACCAGGTCGGCATCGTCACCGGTCTGGCCTGGACGGAATTCGGCGGCGACATCCTGACCATCGAAGCCGTGAAGATGCCGGGCAAGGGTCGCATGCAGATCACCGGCAACCTCAAGGACGTGATGAAGGAGTCGATCGCGGCGGCCAACAGCTACGTCCGCTCGCGCTCGGTGCAGTTCGGCATCAAGCCGCCGATCTTCGAAAAGACCGACGTCCACATCCACGTGCCGGACGGCGCTACGCCCAAGGACGGTCCGTCCGCCGGCGCGGCCATGGGTCTGGCCATCGTCTCGGTGCTGACCGGCATCCCGATCCGCAAGGACATCGCCATGACCGGCGAGATCACCCTGCGCGGCCGGGTCACCGCCATCGGCGGCCTGAAGGAAAAGCTGCTCGCGGCCCTGCGCTCCGGCGTGAAGACCGTGCTGATCCCGCAGGAGAACGAGAAGGACCTCGTGGATGTGCCCCAGAGCGTCAAGGACGGTCTGGAAATCATCCCGGTCTCGACCATGGATGAGGTGCTCAAGCACGGCCTCACGGGCCCGCTGACGCCGATCGAATGGAACGAGGCCGACGAGCCGATTGCTGCAAGTGCGAAGAAGGATGAGGGCGACAGCGACGCTGTCCTCACCCACTAAACGCAACTAATCGTTGATAACTTAGGCGGCGCGGGAGATTCCCGCGCCGCTCTCGTTTGACGGCGCTTTTTCAGCAGCCATAATCCCCGCCGAGCCAAGCGCCGTAAGCAATAAGCGGCGCTGCTCAGGCTGGGAGAAAAACATGACCACAAAAGCCGAACTCGTTACGGCGATCGCCGAGAAGGCGGGCATCAACAAGAACCAGGCCAAGGACGCTCTGGAAGCCTTCATCGACGCCGTCACCGACTCGCTGAAGTCGGGTTCGGACGTTCGCCTGGTCGGCTTCGGCACCTTCAAGGCCGTGGCCCGCGCCGCCGGCACCGCCCGCAATCCGCGCACCGGCGAGACCGTCAATCGTCCCGCGTCGAAGACCGCGCGCTTCCAGGTCGGCGAAGGCCTGAAGTCCTCGCTGAACGGCTAAACCAGTTTCTCCGCTTAAGAAGGGCGGCGCGTCAGAGGCTGGCGCTCCGCCTTTTCTTTTTGCGCTAGGCGTCAGCCTCAGGTGCGGCTAGAAGCGCCCACCCAAGAGGGCAGTTAGCTCAGCGGTAGAGCGTCTCGTTTACACCGAGAGGGTCGGGGGTTCGATCCCCTCACTGCCCACCATTCCCCCTCGTCCATCGTCACCGTCCCTCATCGGCCTTCGCCGGGGAGGGCTTTCGCATGGCGACGCTTTAGCCTTGCGACATGCGATCAAAGTGATATCACTTTGATCGCAACGCTGGAGGCGCTTATGTCCGAGACCCGCACCATCAATCGCACTACCGAACGCCCGCACGCGGGCATCGGCGGCGGCCTGCCGCTACTGTCTCTGCCGATCCTGCTGGCCGCCAGCGTCTTCGCGTTCATGCAGGGCCTACCGATCGTCGGCGGCGTGCTGATCTTCCTGTTCCTGCTGGTGTTCAGCGGCTTCTATTCGGTGCAGCCGAACGAGGCCTTCGTCGTCACCTTGTTTGGCTCGTACGTCGGCACCGATCGCAAGACCGGCCTGCGCTGGATCCTGTTCTGGTACGGCCGCAAGAAGATCAGCATGCGGGTGCGAAACGTCACCAGCGAGACGCTGAAGGTGAACGACAAGCGCGGCAACCCGATCGAGATCGCCGCCAACATCGTCTGGCGGGTGCAGGACTCGGCCCAGGCGCTGTTCGACGTCGACGACTACGTCGCGTTTGTGAACATCCAGATCGAGACGGGCCTGCGCGAAGTCGCCTCGCACTACGCCTATGACCATGCGGAAGAGGGCGAGCCGACCCTGCGCGCCCATGCCGAGGAGGTGGGCGACCGCCTGCAAAAGGATCTGCAGCAACGCATCGCCGTCGCCGGCGTCGCCATCGACGAGGCGCACCTGATGCACCTGGCCTATGCGCCCGAGATCGCCGGCTCGATGCTCAAGCGCCAGCAGGCCGAGGCCGTCCTGGCCGCTCGCCGCACGATCGTGGCCGGCGCCGTCGACATGGTCGAGAGCGCGCTGGGCCAACTAAGCGAGCGCGGCGTCGTCACCCTCGACGACGAGCGTCGCGCTTCGATGGTCTCCAACCTGCTGGTGGTGCTGTGCGCCGACCGCGAGGCCCAGCCTGTCGTCAACACCGGCACGCTGTACGGCTGACGTGGCGGGCGATCCTAACGACACCAAGGGCGGGCGGCGCGCATTCCTTATGCGTGTCCGCCCCGAGGTGCTGGCCGCCGTCGAACGACTGGCCGGTGCGGAGTTGCGCAGCGTGAACGCTCAAGTAGAAGTACTACTTCGAGAGGCTCTTGGCAGGCGCGGCGTATCCCTGAAATCGTCCGGGAACGGCGAGGAACCCTGAGTGTCGCAAAAGCTTTATCGTTCCAGGGCCGAATGGGGGACTTGGATGAGCGATGAGGAATCGGCGTGACGGACCTGCTAACGACCCGGCCTGCCAGCCTGCGCGGTTTCCGCTTCGATATCGCTCCGTCGACTGACGGCCCTGTTCGCCTCGTCGACACCACCATGCTCTATGCCCCGCGCAGCGGCGGCGTGCGTCGCTATCTGGCTTCCAAGCGCGCCTGGCTGGCCGCCAATCGCCCAGAGGTCCGCCACACGCTGGTGGTGCCGGGCGCGCGCGATTCCTACGACGGCCAGGGCAGGGTCTCGATCTATGCCGCGCCTCTGCCGTTCGGCGCCGGCTATCGCTGGCCTGTGGTCAAGGCCGCCTGGATGGACCGCCTGATCCGCCAGCGTCCGGACATCATCGAGGCGGGCGATCCCTACACGCCCGGCCTGGCGGCGCTGCGGGCTGGCGACGCCCTGGGCGTGCCGGTGGTCGGCTTCTGTCACACCGATCTCGGCGCCCTGGCGGCGCTGCACATCGGCGAGTGGGCTGAAAAGCCGGTGCAGAAGCGCTGGGCGGCGATCTATCGCCAGTTCGACCAGGCCGTGGCGCCCAGCCGCTTCATCGCGGGCCGGCTGATCGAGGCGGGCGTGCACAACGCCATCGGCCTGCCGCTGGGCGTCGACACCGAGCTCTTCCATCCGGCCCGCGCCGATCGCGAGGCGCTGCGCCGCCGTCTGGGCGTGACGCCCGACGAGCGCCTTCTGGTCTTCGCCGGCCGTCCGGCGCGCGAGAAGCGGCTGGACGTGCTGGTCGGCGCCGTCGAGAAGCTGGGCGCGCCGTACAAGCTGCTGTTCGTGGGGGCCGGCGGCGGAGCGCCGATCAGCGACCGCGCCCTGTGCCTGGACTATGTCCGCGACCCGGCTGAGCTGGCTGGTGTGCTGGCCAGCTGCGACGCCTTCGTCCACGCCAACGACAACGAGCCATTCGGCCTGATCGTGCTGGAAGCCATGGCCTGCGGCCTGCCCGTGGTCGGCGTCGCCGCCGGCGGCGTAGCCGAGTCGGTCGACCATGAGGTGGGCCAGCTGGCGACGCGGTCGGAGCCCGCCGCCTTCGCTGAAGCCATCGAGGCCCTGTTCGCCCGCGATCTGGCCGTCGTTGGCGCCGCCGCCCGTCGCCGCGCCGTTGAACGGCACGGCTGGGATGCGGTGTTCCGTCAGCTCTGCGCCATCTATGGCGGACTGACCGGCAAGCCCGCCTTCGGCGGTCAGCTAAAGCTGCGCGACCACTAGGCCTTCAGGCCGGCCAGGATCTCGTAGCTGCGCTTGCGCGCGGCGTGATCGTAGATCTGCGAAGCGAACATCAGCTCGTCAGCCTCGGTCAGCTTCAGCACCTGTTCGACCTTGCGCTTGACGGTCTCGGGCGAGCCGATCGCCGAATACTGGAAGGTGTGGTCCAGACCCGCCAGCTCGGCCGGCGAGGCGTGCTCGCGGATGTCGTCGACGGGCGGCGGCAGCAGGCCAGGACGGCCGCGGCGCAGGGCCAGGAATTGCTGCTGGGTCGAAGTCGCAAGGCGAGTCGCCTCGGCGTCGGTGTCGGCCGCGCAAACGCCGATGCAGACCATGGCGTAGGGCTTGTCCAGAACCTCCGACGGCTTGAAGTGGCGGCGATAGAGGAGGAGGGCGTCCAGCAGCGAGTCGGGGGCGAAGTGGGCGGCGAAGGCGTAGGGCAAGCCCAGGGCCGCGGCCAGCTGCGCGCCCCAGGTCGAGGAGCCCAGCAGCCAGATCGGCACGTCCTGGCCTTCGCCCGGAACAGCGCGGACGCTCTGCTCCGGATCGGCCGGCTTGAACCAGTGCTGCAGCTCGACGACGTCCTGGGCGAACGAATCGACCGCGCCGGCATAGCGGCGCAGGGCCCGCATGGTGGGCTGGTCGGTGCCGGGCGCGCGGCCCAGGCCCAGGTCGATGCGGCCCGGATAGAGCGCGGCGAGAGTCCCGAACTGCTCGGCGACCATCAGCGGCGCGTGATTGGGCAGCATGACGCCGCCCGAACCGACCCGAATCGTCTTTGTCCCGCCGGCCACGTGGCCGATCACGACCGCCGTCGCGGCTGACGCGATTCCCGGCATGTTGTGATGCTCGGCCAGCCAGTAGCGATGGAAGCCGAGCGATTCGGCGTGGCGCGCGAGATCCAGGCTGTTGTTGAGGGCCTGGCCGACGGGCGTGCCGTGCGGAACGGGCGCGAGGTCGAGGACGGAGAACGGCGGGTAAGCGGAGGTCATGTCCGCTACATGGCGTGCGTCGTCGGCAACTCAAGGCGTTGCGGAGCGCATTATCGATGTGGGGAGAAGAACCACTGGACGGTGGCGCGAATGACGGGACTCGAACCCGCGACCTCCGGCGTGACAGGCCGGCGCTCTAACCAACTGAGCTACATCCGCATCGTTGCGCCTAGGCGCGACGGTCGTCCGTAAACCGAGGGGAGGGCGCCTTCCAACCCCATCATAAAGAAGGGTGGCGCGAATGACGGGCCTCGCACCCGCGACCTCCGGCGTGACAGGCCGGCGCTCTAACCAACTGAGCTACATCCGCATATCCCTTCGCCGAAGCGAAAGTGCGACCCGCCCTGCGGCGAGGGGCGTCTGATATGTCGACCGAAGACTCGTGTCAACGGCGATATCGAAGAAGCGTCAAATAGCCCGGCGGGGCTGAACGATTTCATGTGGATGGAGCAGAGCGGGGCGGTCGCGTCTGTCCTTTCAGGCACAGAGGAAAGCGTTCGCGTGCAATCGATCGCCGTTAGCGGAAACAGCTCTAGTTGCGATCGTTTCTCAATGTGGTCTGGGGTGTTTGAAGCGCTGGCGACAGTGGGCTACAACCCGCTCGATTCAAGCCAAGGGCTGTCATGACCGCCTTCCTTCTCCAGTATCTGCCGATCGTGATCTTCCTAGGGATCGCGGCGGCTATCGGCATCGTCTTCATTCTCGCGGCCGCCGTGCTCGCGCCGAAGGCGCCGGACCCGGAAAAACTGTCCGCGTACGAATGCGGCTTCAACGCTTTCGACGACGCGCGCATGAAGTTCGACGTCCGGTTTTATCTGGTGTCGATCCTCTTCATCATCTTCGACTTGGAAGTGGCGTTCCTGTTCCCCTGGGCGGTCACGCTGATGAAGCTGCCGCACGACGCGGCCCAGTTCGCCTTCTGGTCGATGCTGACCTTCCTGGGCGTGCTGACCGTCGGCTTTATCTACGAATGGAAGAAGGGCGCCCTCGAATGGGAGTGATCGTTCCCGCCAACTCGTCCACCGTTCCGGCGCTGTCTGGCGGCCGTTCGACGGTCGAGGGCTATGACCCCAAGCTGCACGACCCGTTCTTCGACGGCGTCTCGCAGCAGCTGGCCGACAAGGGCTTCATCACGGCCGCCGCCGACGACCTGATCACCTGGGCCCGCACGGGCTCGCTGATGTGGATGACGTTCGGCCTGGCCTGCTGCGCCGTCGAGATGATGCACTCGGCCATGCCGCGGTACGACCTGGAGCGCTTCGGCTTTGCGCCGCGCGCCAGCCCGCGCCAGTCGGACGTGATGATCGTCGCCGGCACGCTGACCAACAAGATGGCTCCGGCCCTGCGCAAGGTCTACGACCAGATGCCAGAGCCCCGCTACGTCATCTCGATGGGCAGCTGCGCCAATGGCGGCGGCTACTACTATTACAGCTACAGCGTCGTGCGCGGCTGCGACCGCGTCGTGCCGATCGACATCTACGTGCCAGGCTGCCCGCCGACAGCCGAAGCCCTGGTCTACGGCGTGCTGCAGCTGCAGAAGAAGATCCGTCGCACGGGGACGATCGAGCGATGACCGACGTGGTTCCGACCGAAATCACCGTTTCGCCGCTCGAGGCCCTGGGCCAGGACATCGTCGCCCGCGCGCCCGGCGTGCTGGGTCATTCGATCGCGTTCGGCGAGCTGAACATCGTCGCCAAGGCCTCGACCGTGGTCGAGACCCTGATGTTCCTGCGCGATGACGCCGCCTGCCGCTTCCACCAGCTGGTCGACCTGACGGGCGTGGACTATCCGGAGCGCGCCGCGCGCTTCGACGTGGTCTATCACCTGCTGTCGATGGTGAAGAACACCCGCATCCGCCTAAAGGTGATGACGGACGAGGACACCCCGGTGCCCAGCGCCACGCCGGTGTTCCCGGTCGCCGACTGGTTCGAGCGCGAGGCGTTCGACATGTACGGCATCTTCTTCGAAGGCCATCCGGACCTGCGCCGGATCCTCACCGACTACGGCTTCCACGGCCACCCGCTGCGGAAGGACTTCCCCATGACGGGTTATGTGGAAGTTCGCTACGACGACGAGCTCAAGCGCGTCGTGTACGAACCCGTCAAGATTACCGAGTTCCGTGCGTTCGATTTCCTCTCGCCCTGGGAAGGCGCCAAGTACGCGCTCCCCGGTGACGAGAAGGCTCAATAGCGAGCAGGGGATGACCAATCATGGCATTGCGACGGCCGACGTTTCGTTCCGCCACCTCGTTCTTTCTGGTCGCCTTTTCGACCGCGTTTCTGATGACTATCGGAATGCGGCTGACGGGGTGGTTCACGAAGGCGCCGGTGATCAGCCCGGAGCAGAACAAGTCGCTGGGCGTCGCGATCATGGTTTCGGTGATCATGCTGGCCGTCGGCGCCAGCATCCGGCGGATGGAAGTGGCCGAGTTGCGCAGCGCGCTGCTCGGGGCGGCTTCGGTCCTGTTGGCTCTGCCGCTCTCACAGGCCGCGATTTCCCAGAGCTGGGACGTCGCGACCACCATCATCACCTTGCTGGGCGTGGTTCTGCTGATCGCAGGACTGCTTGTGTCGCTCAGCATCGAGCAGCGTAACGAAGGTCCGTAGCCATGACCGGCACGAACTCGCCCGCCGCGGCGACCGACTTCTTCCGTGACGAACCGACGACTCCGGCCATCCCGGAGACGCCCGTCCGCAAGTTCAACATCAACTTCGGCCCGCAACACCCGGCCGCGCACGGCGTGCTGCGCCTGGTGCTGGAGCTGGACGGCGAAATCGTCGAACGCGTCGATCCGCACATCGGCCTGCTGCACCGCGGCACCGAGAAGCTGATGGAAGCGCGGACCTATCTGCAGAACATTCCGTACTTCGACCGCCTCGACTACGTGGCGCCGATGAACCAGGAGCACGCGTTCTGCCTGGCCATCGAAAAGCTGCTGGGCGTGGAAGTGCCCAAGCGCGGCCAGATCGTGCGCGTGCTGTTCTGCGAGATCGGCCGGATCCTGAACCACCTGCTGAACGTGACGACCCAGGCCATGGACGTCGGCGCCCTGACGCCGCCGCTCTGGGGC